>JAISJU010000190.1 GCA_031261165.1 Prevotellaceae bacterium | reverse complement strand
CTTGGATTTCGCGTCATTGCGAGGTATTTCCGAAGCAATCCAGAAAATCAAAAATGTCTTATTCTATATAAACACTTATGTTTAAAAAAACAACTAACAAAGTTAAGAAGTTTATTTGGAATAAAAAAATATTTTGGCAGAAAAATTTTATTGCGTAGTTCAAAAAAACATATTATCTTTGTAGTCAATAAAACTTATTGTGCATTAGTTTAATATGAAAAAAATAACAGTAATAGCAGCATTTCTTGGCATTTTCCTCATTATAAATGCCCAAAACCACACCGACAAAAACGGCAAAAAGCAGGGGCAATGGGTGAAATACTACGACAACGGCAACAAGTTGTACGAGGGCGTTTTTAAAGACGACCGCCCCATCGGCGAGTTTTTCCGTTATTATGACAACGGAAAAATCAAATCGCGGCAGAATTTCGGCGACAAAACGGAAACCGAACTTTACAACACAAGCGGCAAACTCTTTGCCAAAGGTGCGTACATCGGCACAAAAAAAGACGGCGAATGGCTGTATTATTCTTCAAAAGGCGAGCCGTTTTTCAAAGAAATCTACACGAATGGCGTGCGAAACGGCGTTTCCACGCTCTATGACGAAGACGGCAATGTGTTTGAAACCATCACTTGGCAAGACGGCAAAATGAACGGCAAACACGTTCGCTATTTTCCCAACGGACAGATGCAGTTGGAAATCGAATACAAAAATAATTTGCGCGATGGCGCGAGCGTTTCGTATTTCGACAACGGCAAGAAAGAAAGCGAAGGTGTGTTTGAAAACGACAAGAAAAACGGCGTTTGGACTTATTGCAAAAACGATGGCACTGTCGATTTTACCGCCGAATATCTCAACGGCGAAAACATCAATCAAAAAGCCCTTGACAAACAGCAGCAACAGCAAATTGATGAAAACGACCGCAACGCAGGCAAAGTGGAAGACCCTGCGAACTATGTGAATAACCCCGAAGAGTATATCCGCTAAATGACGCTCTACGAACTGAATCAGCAAATCGGGCAAGCGGTCAGAACTGCCTTTGACAACGCCGTGTGGGTATGCGCCGAAATCAGCGAGGTGCGCGAACACAGCAGCGGGCATTGCTATTTGGAACTCGTTGAAAAAGACGGCGATTTTGTCCGCGCCAAAGCTCGCGCCAGCATCTGGGCATCAACCTACCGGCTGCTGAAACCTTACTTTGAACAGCAAACCGCACAGCCCTTGTCGGCGGGAATGAAAATCCTCGTTTCCGCCACAGTTGATTTTCACGAAGTTTATGGTTTGAGCCTGAGCATCAGGGATATTGACCCTTCGTACAGCATCGGCGACATTGCTCTTCGCCGCTTGCAAATAGCCAACCAACTGCGCGAAGACGGCGTTTTCGATATGAACCGCAGTTTGCAGATGCCGCTTGTGCCGCAGCGCATTGCCGTTATTTCCTCGCCCACTGCTGCCGGATACGGTGATTTTATCAATCAGTTGGAAAGTCGCGGTTTTTGCTTTTACCACAAACTTTTTCCCGCCGCAATGCAGGGTGCGCAAACCGAAGAATCGGTCATTGCTGCGCTTGAAAAAATATACGATTACGCCGATTTGTTTGATGTCGTGGTCATTATTCGCGGGGGTGGCGCGAGTGCCGATTTGAGCGCGTTCGACAGTTACCCCCTTGCGAGCCACTGTGCGCAGTTTCCCCTGCCCATCATTGCCGGAATCGGGCATCAGCGCGATGAAACGATTATCGACCTCATCGCCCACACGAGTGTGAAAACACCTACCGCCGCCGCCGAAATGTTGATAGATTTATTGACCGAAACGGCGGATTTCTTGGATAATGCGCAAACAAGCATCTTGCAAATAACGAAAGAAATCTTGCGTATGGAGAAAGAAATGTTGCGCAGTAGTTCAAAAAAAATCTCGCAAATAGGAAAAGTCATTTTGTTGCAAAAACAAAATGATATAAATCTGCTTATTTTTCGTACAAAAAATGCAATTCCGCAAATTTTCTTGCGAAAAAAGCAAGAAATTTCGATTTTTGAAAAAAGCCTGTTTTTGAACTCGCCGGACTATGTTTTGCAAAAAGGTTATTCCGTTACTACTTGCAATGGGCGGGTTGTTTTGAATGCCGATGAATTGAAAAAAGGCGTGAGGATTGAAACACGGTTTGCGAAAGGGAAGGTGCAATCGGAAATAATATGAAAAAAGAGGCTTTCACCTCTTTTTTCAGTTACAAATTATTCTCAATCAAATCAATCTTCTTCACAATCAATTCGCGTTCCGTTTTCAATTTGGCGATTTTCTTTTCCATATCTTTGATAAGTTTGTCGGCGTTTTTCGATGACGAGAAGAAACCGATGTTATTTTCAAACGTGGAAATTTCGGTACGGAGAAATTCGAGGTCTTTTTTCAGTTTATCGCGTTCGCGGAAGAGTTTGTGCTGTCCTTTTTCCGCTATGTCTTCAATGTTTGCGCGGAAGTTGTTGAGGCGGCGGCTGAATTCATCAACGTTCAGTTTGTCGAACATCGCATCTGCCGCCTTTTTGAAGGCTTTGTAGATTCTTTCCTTCTCTTTGAACGGCACAAAACCAACCTCGTTGAAATCCGCAATCAACTCGCGCAAGGTTTTTTCGGCTTTTTTCGGCTCGGCGGTGTCCAAACTTTCGATTTTTGCAATAATTTCTTGCTTTTTCTGCAAGTTTTGCGATTGCTCTTCTTTTTCATTTGAAGTTACCTTGCTCTTTTGCTCAAAGAAGTGGTCGCACGCTGCTACAAAGCGTTTCCACACCGTGTCGGAGTGCTTGCGCGGCACCGTGCCGATGGTTTTCCATTCCTTTTGCAGTTTGATAAGTTTGTCGCTTGTTTCGCGCCATTCCGTGCTGCCTTTCAACGCCTCTGCCTGCTCACACAAGTGAATTTTCTTTTTCAGGTTGTCGTTCAACTCGTCTTTTACTTGCTTGAAAAAGTCGTTTTTCGTGTTGAAAAACTTGTCGCAAGCTGTGCGGAAACGCTCGTAAATTTTCACATTTACTTTTTTGGGCGCAAAGCCTACCTTTTTCCATTTTGCTTGCAGTTCCAGCACCTTTTCGGTGGCTTTGTCCCATTCTTTCATTGCCGTGAAACCCGAAAAATCAATTCCCTCAATCGCCTCGCAAAGTGCGGTTTTTTCCGCAAGATTTTTTTCTTCTTCGGCTTTTTTATCTTCAAAAAACGATTGATGTTTTTTGTTGATGACGAGCGATGCGGCTTTGAACTTTTCCCACAGCGTTTCGCGAAATTCGTGGGCTACGGGACCTATTTCTTTCCATTCTTCGTGCAGTTTTTGCAGTGTGCGGAAAGCAGTCAATACATCTTTTTCCTCATTGAGTTTTTCGGCTTGCTCGCAAAGCGCGGTTTTTACCTCTAAATTTTTCTTTAAATCATATTCGCGCAGTTCGTCACTTATTTTTTTATAATCGTAAAATTTCTCAATGTATAATTGATAATTTTTCCACAATTCGGTTGATTTTTCGGGCGGCACTTGTCCGGTGCTTTTCCATTCCTGCTGCAAATTGCGCACGTTTTGGATTGCCTCGTTGAATTTATCGCCCAGATTATCAAGGTTTTCGCTCAGCGATTTGAGGTTGTCAAGAATTTTCGACTTTGTTTTCAGATTACTTTCTTTCTCTTTAAGAATTTTCTGATTTGCCTCATTTTTCTTCGTGCGGTATTCTTGCAGAAGTTCGCGCAAAGCCTCTTCTTGCGCCTCTTTTGGTGCAACAAAATCGTCTTTATCGCCACCGTCTTCCGTGAATTTACGCAGCAATTCGGCTTGCTCGGCTTTCAGTTTTTTGTAAAAAGCCTGTTTGATGGCATCAACCTCGTTTTTGTCCGACAAATCAGACGTTTTGACAAGTTCGCGCAGTTTTTCCACCAATTCTTCTTTGGACAAAGCAGCAAGCAATTCGGCTTTTTCTTCCCGAATGTCATCGTTTTCTTCCTCTTCGATGTCGGTGGGCGCGGCAAAAACTTCCTCGTTTTCGGGTGTGGTTTCGGCAATCTCAACTTCTGTTTCGACAGATTCCAGCACCGTTTCAACAGGCTCAATTTCTGTGTTTTCGACAGTTTCAGGCGCAGTTTCGGCAGACTCAACCTCTGTTTCGACAGGTTCAAGCACCGTTTCAGCAGGCTCAACTTCTGTGGTTTCTTCAGGCTCAACCACCGCCGAAACTTCCTCGTTTTCGGCTTCTTTTTCTTCTATATCTTGCTGATTTTCAGCAATTTCTGATGCAGCAACAACTTCATTTTCAGTCGTTTCTGCGGCAGGGGTTAATGACTCTTCTGTTTGTAAAAGGTCATCATTGGCTCCGATTGTAGTCATTGTATTAATGATTAGTAATTATCAAAGTACAAAGGAAAGTCTTTTTTTTCAAAAAAATGCAATTTCAGAGAATTTTTTTTTCAAAAATCGAAAAGTTGGTGGTTTGAACAAAATTTTTTGTATCTTTGTCTGCAAAATAAAACATAAAATAATGGCATCATTTAAAATAGAAGGCGGACACCACCTCACAGGCGAAATTACGGCGCAAGGCGCAAAAAACGAGGCATTACAGGTGATTTGCGCCACGTTGCTGACAAGCGAAAAGGTCATTATCCGCAACATTCCGAATATTTTAGACGTGAATAATCTGATTGATTTGTTGCGCGATATGGGTGTGGAAATCGAAAAACTGTCGAAAAACGATTTTTCGTTTCAAGCCCGCAACGTCAATTTGGATTACCTGCACAGCGAAGATTTTTACAACAAAAGCGCATCTTTGCGCGGCTCGGTAATGCTGATAGGACCTTTGCTTGCGCGTTTCGGCAGGGCGATTATTGCCAAACCGGGCGGCGACAAAATCGGCAGGCGGCGGCTCGACACACATTTTACAGGCATTCAAAAACTTGGCGCAACTTTTACCTATAATGCCGAAAAACAACTTTACGAAGTGGAGGCAAAAAGTCTGAAAGGCGCGTATCTGTTGCTTGATGAGGCATCGGTTACAGGCACGGCTAACATTTTGATGACAGCCGTTTTAGCCAAAGGAACGACTACTATTTACAACGCCGCCTGCGAGCCGTATTTGCAGCAACTCAGCAAATTGCTCAACCGAATGGGCGCGAAAATCAGCGGGGTCGGCTCCAATTTATTAACGATTGACGGCGTAGAAAGTTTGCAGGGTTGCGAACACAGGATTTTGCCCGATATGATTGAAATCGGCAGTTTCATAGGAATGGCGGCAATGACAGGCTCGGAAATCACGATTAAAAATGTTTCTTACGAAAATCTCGGCATTATTCCCGACAGTTTCCGCCGGCTTGGCATTGCAGTAGAACAGCGCGGTGATGATATTTTTATTCCGCAACAGGATAATTACAAAATCGAATCGTTTATAGACGGCTCGATTATGACGCTTGCCGATGCGCCGTGGCCCGGACTGACGCCGGACTTGTTGAGCGTGCTTCTCGTGGTGGCAACCAAAGCAAAAGGCAGCGTGCTGATACACCAAAAAATGTTTGAAAGCAGGCTCTTTTTCGTGGATAAACTGATAGATATGGGTGCGAAAATCATTCTTTGCGACCCGCATCGCGCTACGGTAATCGGCTTGGGCGAGCAGTTCCGGCTGCGGGCGGCGCGTATGTCTTCGCCCGATATTCGCGCGGGTATTGCTCTGCTTATTGCAGCAATGAGTGCCGAAGGAACAAGCATCATCAACAACATTGAGCAAATTGACAGAGGATATGAAAATATTGATGGGCGGCTCAATGCTTTAGGCGCGAAAATTCAGAGAACGGCGTAAGTTCTTGCGCAAAATCAAAAAAATGCGTACTTTTGCAGACTTTTATTGTTTGGAAAATGAAAATTACAGAACTAATAAATAATCAAACAACGGCTTTTTCCTTTGAAATCCTGCCGCCGGTGAAAGGCAGCAATATCAACAAGGCATTTCAGAGCATTGAGGCGTTGAAAGAATTTAACCCGAAATACATTAATATAACCACACATCGCAGTGAGGTGGTGTGCCGCACGTTGTCAAACGGCGAGCGCGAACAATATTCCGTGCGCCATCGACCGGGAACGGTTGCCATAGCCGCCGCCATTCAGAATAAATACAAAATTCCGGTTGTGCCGCACATTATTTGCAGCGGTTTTACCAAAAGCGAAACCGAATACGCGCTCATCGACCTCGCCTTTCTTGATATTGAAAACCTGCTCGTGCTGCGTGGCGATAAGGCAAAAGGTACAAGCGAATACGAACTATCACCCGACAGCCACGACCACGCCATTGACCTGCAAGCGCAAATCAATGATTTTAACAAAGGGCGTTTTATTGACGATACGACTTTTGACAAGCCGATAACGCCGTTTTCTTACGGCATTGCGGGTTATCCCGAAAAGCACGAAGACGCGCCGAATTTCAACTCGGACATTTTTTGGCTGAAAGAAAAAGTGAAAGCAGGCGCGGAATACATCGTTACGCAGATGTTTTTCGACAATTCAAAATATTTCGCCTTTGTGGCACGCTGCCGCACCGAAGGCATTACTGTGCCGATAATTCCGGGCTTGAAACCAATGACTTTGACCTCGCAACTTGACAAATTGCCCCATATTTTCCATTTGGATATTCCCGAAGAATTTGCCAAAGAAATGCGGCGTTGCAAAACACGGGAAGAATCCTCGCAACTCGGCGTGGAATGGTGCATTGCGCAAGCAAAGGAATTGAAAGAAAAAGGCGTGCCGAGCATTCATTTTTATTCGCTCAACGCCGTAGAAAGTGTTAAAAAAGTAGCAGAAAAAGTATATTAAATTATGGCATCATTTTTCATTTTCATATTACTGATAGTTTTGATAATCATTTTGTTTGGTTTATCGCTCGTGTCGTCTTTGTTGCGCGGAATTTTTGGATTTTTATTCGGCAATAACAAAGATAACAACGAAAGCCAAAACCGGCAAAAAACTACATATCAAAAACCAAAAAGCAAGAAAAAGATTTTTGACAAATCTGATGGCGAATATGTGGAATTTGAGGAAGTTCAATAAACAAATTCCCCAAATTCCGAGCGAATGAGCAGTTCTTTTTTGTCCGATGCCTCCACACGCCCCACAATTTGAGCATCAATATTAAACGAACGCGAAATATCAATCACTTCCTGCGCGTGTTCGGGCGCAAGATACACTTCCAAGCGATGCCCCATATTGAACACTTTGTACATCTCTTTCCAATCCGTGCCGGACTGTTCCCGAATGGTTTTGAACAGCGGCGGAACAGGGAAAAGATTGTCTTTCACAATCCGCAAATTGTCGATGAAATGCAAAATTTTCGTTTGTGCGCCGCCCGAGCAATGCACCATTCCGTGTATTTGCGGGCGCAGATTATCCAAGAGTTTTTTCACCACCGGCGCATAAGTTCGCGTGGGCGAAAGCACCAATTTTCCCGCATCAAGCGGCGAATTTTCCACCCTGTCCGTCAGTTTCAGTTTGCCCGAATAAACGAGTTCGGCAGGCACGGCGACATCGAAACTTTCGGGATATTTTTCCGCCAGATATTTTCCGAAAACATCGTGGCGGGCGGAAGTTAAACCGTTGCTGCCCATTCCGCCGTTGTATTCTTTTTCGTAACTCGCCTGCCCGAAAGATGCCAAACCGACAATCACATCGCCCGCGCTAATGTTTGCATTATCAATTACTTCCGAGCGTTTCATTCGGCAGGTAACCGTGCTATCCACAATAATGGTACGCACGAGGTCGCCCACATCGGCAGTTTCACCGCCGGTGGCATACACGCCCACACCCATCGCGCGAAGTTCCTGCAAAAGTTCGTCAGTGCCGTTGATGATGGCGGAAATCACCTCGCCCGAAATCAACAATTTGTTGCGCCCAATGGTTGATGACACAAGGATATTATCCACCGCGCCCACGCAAAGCAGGTCGTCTATATTCATAATCAGCGCGTCTTGCGCAATGCCTTTCCACACGGATATATCGCCTGTTTCGCGCCAATAGAGATACGCCAAAGACGATTTTGTACCCGCGCCATCGGCGTGCATAATGTTGCAATAATCGGCATCGCCGCCCAGAATATCGGGTATAATCTTGCAAAAAGCCTTTGGGAAAATGCCTTTGTCGATGTTTTTGATGGCGTTATGCACATCTTCTTTGCCTGCGGAAACGCCGCGCTGGTTGTATCTTTGGTCGCTCATAGTTGCGTTTTTTTTGAAAGGACAAAAGTAGTAAAAAATATTTTTGAAAAACAAGAATTTTGGTTTATAAGAAAAACAAAGTGTAAAATCAGAAAATAATATTTATCTTTGCAGAAAATTTTTAATGGAATTTGAGTGGGATGAAAATAAACGCGAAATAAATTTGGCAAAACACGATATTGATTTTGCCGATGCTGTGGTTGTTTTTGACGACCCATATAAAATAGAAGAAATTGATAATAGAAAAAATTATGGAGAAATCCGAATAAATACCATTGGGCTGTTTAAAAATGAGGTTATTGTTGCCGTTGTAAATACAAATAGAAACGGAATAATCCGAATTATATCGGTTCGGTTAGCAAGTAAAAAAGAAAGGAGGTTATATTATGGCAATCGTTAGATACACAAGAGAAGAAATAGACAAAATGTCTTCGCGGACAAATTGGGAAAAACTCAAAAAAAAGACAGACGAAGACATTGACTTCTCGGACATACCCGAATGGACAGACGAAATGTTTGCGCGGGCAACACGTGGAAATACGAAACCGGAAATACCGGAAAAAGTAACTCTCTATGTGCAACCTTCTCTTTTGTCGGGTTATCGCCGTACAGGCAAAGGTTGGCGCACTCGCTTATCCAACAGTTTTGAGTTGTGGTTGAGGCAAAATCAAAGCGCAGCATTATAAAATCATAAGCAAAAGCAACCCAAAAATCACAGTTAATAATTTTTGCAGAAAAAAAACCGACAAATTTTTTGGTGGATATAAAAAAAACTTTGTATCTTTGCAGCGTCAATTTAATGAAAATGAAAAATTCAACGATTATACTATTATCAGGCATTATTCTTCTCTTGCAAAGCAGGGCGAAGTGAGTTTGGTATGTATAATTAATGATAAAAAAATAATCAGAAAAACATGAAAACCTTTCTCACTTCGGTGCAGAAAGGTTTTTTGTTATAAAAAAGTCAATTAATCATTTAATCAATTAATATTATGTCAGACAGATTATTTATTTTCGACACAACCCTGAGAGACGGCGAACAAGTACCCGGCTGTCAATTGAACACGGTAGAGAAAATTCAGGTGGCAAAAGCACTTGAAGCATTGGGTGTTGATGTGATTGAGGCGGGATTTCCGGTGTCAAGTCCGGGCGATTTCAATTCGGTGGTGGAAATTTCAAAAGCCGTTACCTGGCCTACGATTTGCGCTCTTACGCGCGGCGTGCAAAAGGATATTGACGCGGCGGCAGAGGCTCTGCAATATGCCAAACGCAAGCGCATTCACACCGGCATCGGCACGAGCGATTACCACATCAAGCACAAATTCAACTCCACGCGCGAGGAAATTTTGGAACGCGCCGTTGCTGCCGTCAAGTACGCAAAAAAATATGTGGAAGATGTGGAATTTTACTGCGAAGACGCGGGCAGAACGGACAACGAATACCTCGCTCGCGTAGTAGAAGCGGTTATCAAAGCGGGCGCAACGGTGGTAAATATCCCCGACACAACGGGTTATTGCCTGCCTTCGGAATTTGGCGAGAAATTCAAATTCCTGATGGAAAATGTGAATGGCGTGCATAACGCAATCCTTTCTACGCACTGCCACAACGACCTCGGAATGGCGACTGCCAACACCATTGCGGGCGTGGTAAATGGTGCGCGGCAGGTGGAAGTTACGATAAACGGCATCGGCGAACGCGCCGGAAACACCGCGCTCGAAGAGGTGGCGATGATACTCAAATGCCACAAAGGGCTGAACATCGATACGAACATCAACACGCAAAAAATTTACTCGACAAGCCGCCTCGTGTCGAGCCTGATGAATATGCCGGTGCAGGCAAATAAGGCGATTGTGGGACGGAATGCCTTTGCGCATTCGAGCGGCATACATCAAGACGGCGTACTGAAAAACCGCGAAAGTTATGAGATTATCGACCCCAAAGATGTGGGAATTGACGACAACGCCATTGTGTTGACTGCCCGCAGCGGTCGCGCCGCGCTGAAACACCGCCTGAGCGTGCTTGGCGTGGAACTTTCCCAGGAAAAATTGGACAAGGTTTATGAGGAATTTTTGAAACTTGCCGACCGCAAAAAGGACATCAACGATGACGACATTCTGATTCTTACCGGCAAAGATTTGACCGCCTCGCACCGCATAAAACTTGATTATCTGCAAGTTACATCGGGCAAGGGCGTGAAATCCGTTGCAAGCGTGGGCTTGGATATTGCGGGCGAGAAATTTGAGGCAGCCGCCAGCGGCAACGGTCCCGTAGATGCGGCAATAAAAGCCGTGAAACAGATTATCAAACGCGAAATGGTATTGCAGGAATTTACCATTCAGGCAATTAACCGCGGTAGCGATGATGTGGGCAAGGTGCATATGCAGATTTTGCACAACGGCGCACTCTACTATGGTTTCGGCGCAAATACGGACATTGTTGCTGCGTCTGTTGAGGCTTATATTGATGCTGTTAATAAATTTGTGAAGTAATTATCTTAATTAGAAAAATATGAAAACAATAGAAAAAATAACAAATTTAAATTCCTTCATTAGCATAATGAATAAAATGCTGCATTCTTCTGGAACGCAACATTCAACATCTCAATTATGGTTTAGAGGGCAAAGTAATGCCGATTGGGATTTAATACCATCTATTTATAGACATAAAGAGTATGGTTATTTTGAAAGAGAAATGATACGGGATTTTAAATTACTTTCGTACGAGATGTTAGAAAAACAACCAACAAATGAACTTGAATGGTTATTTCTTATGCAACATTATGGTTTAGATACAAGATTGCTTGACTGGTCGGAAAGTTATTTAATTGCACTTTATTTTGCTGTGTGGAATTATGCTGATACTTGTGATTGTGCAGTATGGATACTTAAACCTTGGTCTTTAAATCTCGTTTCTATTCAACAACAGACAATTCCAATAAGTTCATATCCTGATTTAGATAAATATACATTAGATTCATCACAAACAAAAATAGTTAGAGAAGTAGAAGGACTGTTACCTATTGCTTTAAGACCTGTAAAAAATTCTGCAAGGATAGTAGCACAGAAAGGAGTATTCACAATACACGGAAAAAAGACTGACCCGTTAAATCGAATAGTAGAAGAACATAATTTAAATTCTGGCGATAAAATTCTATTGGAGTCATTAATTATAGATGGGAAGTGTAAATTGAAAATCTTAAAAGAATTATATTATGCGGGGATTTCGTATTCTATAATTTTTCCAGAAATACAAGGAATATGCAATGATATAAAAATTAGGTATTCAACTGATTTTATACAACAAAACTGTCAATAGAAATTAGAAAAATCAAAGCTCGGACAAAAAGCCTTATTGGTGTGGTGAATAAGTTTGTGAAGTAAGGGGCGGAATATTTTTCGACCCCGCTCGCGCGGACTTGCAGTCCGTGCCTCAATAACAATAAAAAAACAAAAAATATGACAGAAAAAATATTACCGGATAAATTGCATACAACGGAGTTGGGTAAAGAACGCATCAGGCGAAATCTTTGTTTAGATGTCGAAGATGTAGTCGCTTGGTGCAAGCAGGAAGTCCGGAATGCTGATGAAAATTCAATGATTAGAAAAGGGAAAAATTGGTATATGTATGGCGATGGATATGTGTTTACTGTCAATGTGCGCAGCCATACAATAATTACCGCTCACAAAAATGCTTATATTAATGAGATAAATAAATTAGTAAAATGATATGAAGATGAATAGAAAAATCAAAATATTAATAGCATTAATATTTTTACCGGTTTCTGTTTTTGCTAATGCTGGTTCTTTTATGGTCTGGTTTGGTTTCTTGCATTTGCTTTATGTTAATGCAGCAATAGGAGTTGTAGAAAGTTTAATTATAAAGAGATACAAACTCGAAAACAAAATGTGGCTGATAATTATAGCAAACTATGTTTCTATGATTGTTGGTTTAGTGCTGATAGCACCTTTTTTCTCAACTTTGGCAGGTAATAATGACTTTTGGCGAATGGAACACGAATATTCTTTACGAGGCTTTTTTGTCGGAATGTTTGTTGCTTACATTGCTACTCTCTTGATAGAATTTCCTTTTGTCTATTTGTCAGTAAAAGAAAAAATAATGCGTAAAAAAGTTATTCTTCCTTTTATTATGGCAAATACAATAACTTATACGGCTATGACTTTGATATATTTTCTGTTAAATATTCCGGGAAGTTATTGGTAAAAAGAAAAAATCAGGCAAATCAAAAAAATCACGATAAAATCAAAGTTCAGACAATTACATGAAAGTTTTTTTAGAAGAACAAGTCCAACTAATTAACAATAAGTCGTTTATCGAAACCGACCCTGTGCAGTTTCCGCGCCGTTACGAGCGGTTGCAGGACATTGAAATTGTGTCGTTTTGCGTGGCAACGATTGCTTGGGGGCGGCGCGAAATGATTTTGCGCAGTGCCGAGCGAATGTTGGCAAAAATGGGCGAAAGTCCCTACGAATATGTGATGCGCGAGGGTTACGAAACGCTCGGTGAGGCAAATGTTCACCGCACATTTTTCGAGCCGGATTTGGCGTAGATGCTGCGCGGTTTTCACACAATTCTGTCTGAAAATGAGAGTATTGAAAGTTTTTTGAAGAAACGGCAGGTAAAAAATGCGTGGCAAATTACCGAAACCCTGCAAAGTGAATTGCAGCAGGCAAACGGCGGCAAAACTAATGCGCGAAACCTGTTCTCGCTCAATTTTGAGAAATCGGCACTCAAACGCCTGAATATGGCTCTGCGCTGGCTCGTCCGCAACGATGGCATTGTGGATTTTGGTGTGTGGAAACTGTTGAACCCCAGCCAACTATACATTCCGCTTGATGTTCACACAAGCAATGTTTCCCGCGAACTCGGACTTCTGCAACGCAAACAAAACGACCGCCGCGCGGTGGAAGAACTGACCGCCATTTTGCGCGAATTTTGCCCCGAAGACCCTGTGAAATATGATTTTGCGCTGTTTGGGATTGGGGTGATGGGGAAAATGTGAAACAAAACCAATTTTTATGTTGCAAAAGTTGTAACTTTGCGCGGTGAAAATCAAACGATTTCCGAAATGAAAAAAGCACGGGCAAACCTGCAATCAGTCCAATGCGAAAAGGGTTTTGAAAATAAAAAAATGATGATTGAATAATAATTTAAATATTCCGAATTAAATGGAATTGAAAGTAGAGGAGTTGCTGAAGAATATTATTTGATTTTTGATTTGTTCAAATGTGTAACTTGACATGAATTTGTAAAATAAGTTGTACTTTTGCATTTTGGAGATGAAATGAAACTTATAAATCTTTTATGAAGATTTATGTATAATCGGGTTAAATAAAAAAGAGTGAGTTCGTTTCCGAATCACTCTCGAAATAATCTTTTAAATTCTTTGTAATCTTGATTTTATGTACTTTGTCATTTCTATCAAAAATAGAATAACAGTACAAATAGATGAAATGATAAATAACATTTTCATAATGTTTTAAATTAAAAAATGATGGCATGTTCTGCCTTTATCTGATTAAAAGGACTAAAAGACCTTCCATAGATGCGTACATCTATTAAAAGGACAAAAGTAATCAATAATTTTGGAAACTCCAAATAAAAACAGACAAAAATAATTAATCAACATAACAAAATATGTCAAAAACCCTTTTCGAAAAAATCTGGGACGCCCACATCGTAACCGAAGTGCCTGACGGTCCCACGCAGTTGTACATTGACCGTATGTACTGCCACGAAGTAACCAGCCCGCAAGCGTTTGCGGGGCTGCGCAGCAGAGGATTGCAGGTGTTTCGTCCGCAGCAAATCACCTGTATGCCCGACCACAACATTCCTACCCTCCATCAGGAACAGCCGATTGCCGACCCGATTTCCAAAAATCAGGTGGATACGCTCGACAAAAACGCCCGCGAATTTGGCGTTAATTACTATCCGATGGGACACCCCAAAAACGGCGTTATCCACATCGTGGGACCCGAAAACGGACTGTCGCTGCCCGGAATGACGATGGTTTGTGGTGACTCGCATACCTCCACGCACGGTGCAATGGGCGCAGTGGCGTTCGGCATCGGTACTTCGGAAGTGGAAATGGTGCTCGCTACGCAATGCGTCTTCCAGTCGCGACCTAAAACGATGCGTATCAGCGTAAATGGAAAACTCGGCAAATGCGTTGGCGCAAAGGACATTGCGCTGTACATCATCTCGAAAATCGGCACGGGCGGTGCCACCGGCTATTTCGTGGAATATGCAGGCGATGCGGTGAAATCGCTGACAATGGAAGGTCGCCTGACTTTGTGCAACCTCTCGATTGAAAGCGGTGCACGCGGCGGTATGATTGCGCCCGACGAAACGACTTTTGAGTACATCAAAGGGCGCGAATTTGCCCCCAAAGGCGAGGAATGGGAAAAGAAACTTGCCTATTGGCGCACGCTGAAAACCGATGATGGCGCAAAATTCGACAAAGAACTGATTTTCAACGCCGAAGACATCGAGCCGATGGTTACTTACGGCACCAATCCGGGTATGGGAATGGGCATCAACGACAATATTCCGACATTGGAAAGCATTGACGAGGCAAGCCGCATTTCTTTCCAAAAATCGCTGGAATATATGGGCTTCACGGCGGGCGAAAAGATTGTGGGCAAGCCGATTGACTATGTTTTTATCGGCAGTTGCACCAATGGGCGCATTGAGGATTTCCGCGAGTTTGCCGAGTTTGTGAAAGGCAAACGGAAAGCCGAAAATGTCGTTGCGTGGGTTGTTCCCGGCTCGTGGGCGGTGGATAAGCAAATTCGCGAAGAAGGCTTGGACAAAATTCTTGCCGATGCAGGTTTTGAAATCCGTCAACCGGGTTGCTCGGCGTGCCTGGCAATGAATGACGACAAAGTGCCGGCGGGGAAATATGCCGTTTCCACTTCCAACCGTAACTTTGAAGGGCGGCAGGGACCGGGTGCACGCACCATTTTGGCAAGTCCGCTGATTGCTGCGGCTGCTGCGGTTACAGGTCGTTTAACCGACCCGAGAGCGGTATAATTTTTGAACGCAAATTACGCAGATAACGCAAATTTACGCAGATTTATGGATTTATTGGAATATTATAGAAAAAATGATAGTGATAATCTTGTTCCCAGAAAATTGACAGACAAAATTATAACCTGCTTTTATCGTATTTATAATGATTTAGGTTATGGTTTTTTGGAACGAGTTTATCAAAATGCCTTGTATTTTGCTTTGATAGACGAAGGATTAAAATGCGAGGCTGAAAAACCAATAAAAGTATATCATAATGGGCGTGTAGTAGGTGATTATCGTGCGGATTTGCTTGTTGAAGATTGTATTTTATTAGAATTGAAAGCCTGCGAAGAAATAAATTCTGCGCACGAGACACAATTAATAAATTATTTAAAAGCAACAAAAATAGAAGTAGGATATTTGTTGAATTTTGGCAAAAAAGCCGAATTTCGCCGAAAAGTATTCTCAAATAACAGAAAATAATACATTAAAAAAACTGCGTAAATTTGCGTAATCTGCGTAATTTGCGTTCTCAAAAAAATAATAATGGAAAAATTCATAACATTAACAAGCACAGTAGTACCCCTTCCGATAGAGAATGTGGATACCGACCAGATTATCCCCGCCCGCTTTCTGAAAGCGACTTCCAAAGAAGGATTTGGCGATAATCTTTTCAGAGATTGGCGTTACGACAAAAACAACGAGCCGATTTCGACTTTTGTGTTAAACAACCCGACCTACGCTTCGACTTCGCTCAGCGACCGTTCTATCCTCGTAGGCGGTAAAAATTTCGGCTCGGGCAGCAGCCGCGAACACGCTGCGTGGGCGATTGCGGGCTACGGTTTCAAAGTCGTGGTGTCGAGTTTCTTCGCCGACATTTTTAAGAACAACGCGATGAACAACGGCGTATTGCCCGTTGTGGTAAGCGAGGCGTTTTTGGCAGAGATTTTTGCCGAAATCAACAAAAATCCGAACATCACGCTGACCGTTGATTTGGAAAAGCAAACGCTCACCAACAACGCCACCGGAAAATCGGAAAACTTTGCCATCAATTCCTACAAAAAAGAGTGTTTTTTGCAGGGCTTTGATGATATTGACTATCTGTTGAGCAAAAAAGACAAGATAGAAGAATACGAAAAAACACATGGATAATTTGGAACGCAAATTACGCAAATTTTTCTCTATTATTTTGCTATTTATTTGCGAAAATTTGCGCTATCTGCGTTCCCCAAAAAAACGAAGTTTATGATAGAAATAATGGACACCACACTCCGCGATGGCGAACAAACATCGGGTGTATCTTTCAGCGCGCCCGAGAAATTGAGCATTGCGCGATACCTGCTCGAAGAGTTGGGCGTGGACAGGATAGAAATTGCTTCGGCGCGAGTGTCGGTGGGCGAGTATGATGCCGTGCACCGCATTGCCGAGTGGGCGCAAAAAAACGGATATATCGACCGTGTAGAGGTGCTCGGCTTTGTCGATGGCGGCGTGTCGTTGAAATGGATACAAGATGCCGGTTGTCGGGTCATTAATTTGCTCGTCAAAGGCTCGTACAAGCACGTTACCGAGCAGTTGCACAAAACGCCGGAACAGCACATTGCTGATATTAAGGCAGTTATCGCGCAGGCACAAACAATGAACATTATCGTCAATTTCTATCTCGAAGATTGGAGTAACGGAATGCAGAACTCGAAAGACTATGTTTTTCAGGTAATTGACAGTTTAAAGGATTTGTCTGTCCGCCGCTTTATGCTGCCCGACACGCTCGGCATTCTCAACCCTTTCGATACATATAATTATTGTAAGGAAATCATTGAGCGTTATCCGAATTTGCATTTCGATTACCACGCGCACAACGATTACGACCTTGCGGTGGCAAACGTGTTGGCGGCTGCCTCTGCGGGCATTCAGGGCATACACACCACCGTCAACGGACTTGGCGAGCGGGCAGGCAATGCGCCATTGACAAGCGTGATGGCGGTGTTGCACGACCAGTTAAAGAAAGAAACCAACTTGCACGAAGATAAAATCTACAAAATCAGCAAGTTGGTAGAAACTTATTCGGGATTGCGCATTCCCGCCAACCGCCCCATCACCGGCGACAATGTTTTTACCCAGTGCGCAGGTGTGCATGCAGACGGCGACAACAAAAACAACCTGTATTACAACGATTTGTTGCCCGAACGTTTCGGTCGTGTACGCGAATACGCGCTCGGCAAACTGTCCGGTAAGGCAAATATTCGCAAAAACCTCGAAACGCTCGGCATACGCTTGGAAGAGGCTGATTTGGAAAAAGTTACCCGCCGCATCATCGAACTCGGCGACAAAAAACAAGTAGTTACGCAAGAAGAATTGCCCTACATCATTGCCGATATACTGAAAAACGATGTCAGCGAGCAGAAAATCAGGCTGATAAATTATTCGCTTTCTTTGGCAAAAGGTTTGCGAGCGGTTGCCACCGTCAAAATTTCCATCAACGGCGAAACTTACGAGGCAACAGCCGCAGGCGATGGGCAGTACAACGCATTCAGCAAAGTGCTGTGGAAAATATACACGCAACTGGGCAAAGGCAAGCCCGAACTGCTGAACTACGAAGTGAATATCCCCCCCGGCGGACAAACCGATGCCCTTGTGCATACAACCATCACCTGGCGTTTCAAAGAAAAACTGTTTAGAACGCACGGACTGGATTCCGACCAAACAGAGGCAGCCATCAAAGCAACGGTTAAAATGTTGAATATTATTGAAGAATAGTTTTTAGTTTTTGCGGAACGCAGATGACGCAGATAACGCAGATTTTCGCAGATTTTTTT
>JAISJU010000056.1 GCA_031261165.1 Prevotellaceae bacterium | reverse complement strand
AACAGGCGGGTGGTGTTTCTGATTAAGGAAAAACGATAGAGCGCGGATTTTATTTTCATTAGACTTTTTAGACTTTCCAAGTTTTCAAAACTTGGAAAGTCTTTTTTTAAAAGTCTTTTTTCAATTCTTACTCCGAATAAAAATCTGCATCGGTGTACCCGAAAAATTCCATCTGTCGCGTATCTGATTTTCCAAATAGCGGCGATACGGCTCTTTTACATATTGCGGCAGGTTGGCAAAGAATACGAAAGTCGGCACTTGTGTGTTGGGCAACTGCGTAACGTACTTTATCTTGATGTATTTCCCCTTGATGGCGGGCGGCGGATAACGCTCGATGGCGGGCAGTAAAGCCTCGTTCAACTCGTGTGTACCGACCTTATTCTTTTTGTTCCCAAACACTTCAACGGCAGTGTCAATTACTTTGAAAATGCGTTGTTTGGTTTGTGCGGAAGTGAAGATTATCGGAAAATCGGTAAAGGGCGCAAGTCGCTCGCGAATGGCGTTTTCAAAGGCTTTGATGTCCTTTGAACTCTTGTCTTCGGTTTCTATCAAATCCCATTTATTGACGCACACGACCAAACCTTTTTTGTTTTTCTGAATAAGCGAGAAAATGTTTAAGTCCTGACTTTCAATGCCGCGCGTAGCATCAATCATCAGAATGCACACATCGGAATTTTCGATGGCGCGAATGGCGCGGATAACGGAATAATACTCCAAATCCTCATTCACTTTGGCTTTTTTGCGGATACCCGCCGTATCAACCAAATAAAAATCGTGGTTAAATTTGTTGTAGCGGCTGTAAATACTGTCGCGCGTAGTACCGGCAATGTCGGTAACGATGTTTCGCTCGTCATCAAGAAAAGCGTTGATAATAGAGGACTTGCCCGCATTCGGTCGCCCCACTACGGCAAAACGCGGCAACGTGTCGTCATACATATCTGTGTTGTCTGATTTTTTGGTAAAATGTTTCACCAATTCATCAAGAAAATCGCCTGTTCCCATACCATTGATGGCAGAAATCACAAAAGGCTCGCCCAAACCGAAACCGTAAAATTCGGCAGCACCGTATTGCAAATCGTAAGTATCCACTTTGTTGGCAACCACCATTACCGGTTTTTTCACGCGGCGCAGCATTGCAGCAACTTCCAAGTCAATGTCGGCAATGCCGCTCAGCACATCAACGATGAAAATAATCACATCTGCCTCCTCGATGGCAATGCTTACCTGCCGTTTTATTTCGTCTTCAAAAACGTCTGTGGAATTGGACACCCAACCGCCTGTGTCGATGATTGAAAACTCTTCGCCGTTCCATTCCACTTTGCCATATTGACGGTCGCGCGTGGTGCCTGCCTCTTCATCAACTATGGCGCGGCGCGTCTTGGTCAGGCGGTTGAAAAACGTTGATTTGCCCACATTCGGGCGACCTACTATGGCTGCTAAATTTCCCATAAAAAATAATTTGGCGCAAAGATACGGATTTTTTTTGCCATTTCAATATTTTTATATAAGTTTGCGCTTTCAAAAAAACCTTATGACAATGAAATCAAAAATTTTTGCTTTCCTTTTGCTTGGCTTATTTTGTACAGGCAGCACTTATGCCGCTATTGACTTGGTTGTTACCTCTGTTTCGTGGTCGCCTGCAAATCCTGTTGTCGGAGACCAAATTGTGTTTTCGGCGGTAATTACCAATCAAGGAAATACAGCCAAAAACAACAATACTAAAATCGGCGTAACCTTTACCGTGAATGGCAGCACTACTTGGTGCGATACTTACAAAGCCCCATTGGCAGCAGGTGCATCAACAACGGTTACTGCAAACAGTAGCGTTTCGGGCATCAACTATTGGACTGCACCGTCAGCAGGAAGTTTTACGGTTACGGTAGTAGTTGATGATGATAACCTGACATCCGAAAGCAATGAAAACAACAACACGAAAATCGCAACTGTTATTGTTGCTGCCCCGACCACCGATGTAACCATTCAAGCACTCGGCAATAAGACAAACCTCAACAACAACGGCTCAAATTTTGCAGCCTTAATCGTAAAAAGCACAAGCCCATCGCTCGGTACAGTAAGCGGGTATGAATGGCAACTAAAAATACCGAACGGTTTCGCGTGGGCAAGATACGGCGGAAAAAACTACAATAACAACAATATACGCCCCACAGCAGCAGGTACATATCGTTGTAAAGTCAATTTTACGGGTAATTCCAATGATTATTTTTCCAATGAAATTGTAATTACGACAACTGCCACGCCATCAGCAAATTATCAGAATGGAAGTTTAACCACCAATTTACCAATTATAGTAGTTTATACCGGCAACAATCAATTTCCAACACCTGCAAACGGCAGTTGCGGCGGCGGCTATCCTTCAAAAGACAAGATTGATGTAGATGTAAAAATTTTGTGGAACGCCAACGGCAACAACAACAGCCTTGCCTCTATGTCGGACAACGCAAGCGTTTATTACGACCGTAAAGCCGTGATGAATTATCGCGGTTCCACTTCGCGCTCAATGATAAAACGCTCGTATGCCTTTTCTACCGGCAAAAAAGACTTGGAAGGCACTTCGGTAGTAAAAGGCAAAGTTGATTTATTTGGTTTGCCCGAAGAAAAAGACTGGATACTTTATGCTGCTTACAACGACAAGTCAATGATGCGTAATAAATTAGCATTAGACCTTTACGGACAAATGGGACATTATTCATCAAGTACCCGCTTCGTGGAACTTTTTATAAATGATGTGTATCAGGGTGTTTATGTTTTCCTCGAAAAATATGAAGAAAACGAAAATCGCATAAAAGTTACCAATATATCTTCGGACAAACAACCCGAAAATATTGGCTATATCATAAAATTTGATAAAGTAGAAGTTAATGAAACGACTTGGAAACGCACGGCTCAATTTCTGGGCATTCCGAATTGTGGTATGAGTGCTGGTTGCGGCATAAGCACACAAGGTTGGGAATTGTCGTATCCTGAGCCTGAAGACGCTACTGAGGCTGGCGTTAATTATAATCTTTACCGAGATTACATCAAAAATTGGTTGAAAGATTTTGAAGTGGCACTTTACAATGCTAACACAAACGAACAGTGGGAAAATTTATTTAAAAATTATATTGATGTTCTATCCTTTGTTGATTTTATGATAATGGACGAACTTGCACGCAACACCGATGGGTACCGTATCAGTATGTGGTTTACCAAAGATGCCGGCGGCAAACTGAAATGTACACCTATTTGGGACTTTGAAATGGGCTTTGGCAACGACAATAAATCTCCTGTAAAATCGGGCGGAGATAATCCGCATCCCGACAACGGTAGCACAGCTTATGCTACTGATATTTGGCAATTTAATTCAAACAAAGCAGAGCCATATTTTCCTCTGCCTTTCTGGTACGGCAAGTTGATGGAAAATCAATGTTTTAAAGATATTTTCCGCACTCGCTGGGAAGAATTAAGACAAAATGTGCTTTCTCAAACACATATTTTTGATGAAGAAATGGCAAACAACGCTAATATTCTTCAAGCCAGTGCTGCTTTAGACCGCGAAATGAACAAATGGAGTTGGGCTACGCGAAACGGTTGCACTTGCAACTACGATTATTGTCCGTGGATGATAATGAACTGGCCTGCCAATTATGAAGGTGTAGGAAACCCTGCGGGCAAAACCACTACTTATACCAATGAATACAACCTTCTAAAAGCCTGGATTAACAGTCGCATCAACTGGATGGACAGCCAAATCAGCAACAATGCTTTCGGCACAGTTTTGACCGAACAGCAAGTAAAAGAATGCGCCAAAATCACCGAAAATATTGTTACCGAAAATAAGCCTGCACAAGTCGAAAACGGTATTACAATCGTAGCCGAAAACGGTCGTATTGACATTCAGGCAAAGGAAAAGATACAAAGCATTTCCATTTACGACACCGGCGGAATTTTGTTGATAAAGAAAAATGACGTAAATTTGCAGGAATTTTCTTTGAAACTGCCCGAAACGAGCAGGGTGTTGATTGCCAGTGTTCAAACGACAAGTCAATCACTTCGTCAGGTGGTTTTGGTTAAGTAATGCCAATCACGGGTTGAAAAATATGTTTTTTTGCTCGTTTGGCGTAGGCTCTGCCTACGTCATTGCTAAAAACAATGCTCTGCATTGTGGCAAGTTGGAAACTTGCTTTTAACTCGAACGTAGGCAGAGCCTACGCTCAACGGGGGTGTAAATGTTAAGGGTAATTATCAATGGACACCAACGGTGTTCCTAATTTTTCAAATAAAGTAATGTTTTGGTATAAAAAGATATGGAAAATATATCCACTCTTATTAATACTGTCAATTATATTGTTTTTTGAGTTAAAATGGTGTCACGAAGGCAAAGTTTTATTCAATAGTTCCCTGAACAACAAAGTGATTGAGGTTAAACATAATTGGAGTGGAGGACGAAGTTATGATTATATAACCGATAATGGTATAGTAATAACTCTCTTAAATAGAGATACCTTGTTAGTTGGTGATTCAATTTCCAAAGAAGCCGATACCTTTAAGTTTGATGTGTACAGAAAGAAAAATGAAAAATACGAGTTTTACAAAACTTATCCACAATAGCCTCCTTTCGGGAATACATAAAAATAACTACTGTGAATGTCCTTTCGGCTACGCTCAATGCAACGCCTACGGATATTTCGGGTAAATATAGATATTGTTATTCTACGGTTGCTGAGCGCAGTCGAAGCATTGATATGTAAGTCCTAACGGACTAACTCAACCATAAGTAATATAAATATGAAAAAAATATTTTTGCCGTTTTTTCTGCTTTGCACCTGTATAATAATGTATGCGCAGGAAAATGATGCTGCCATCGGGTTTGCATTGCGGACTGACACGGCTCGGCTGCAAAACAAGTTGTTTGCTCTTTCTTCGCCGCTGTATGAGGGTAGGGCTGTGGGTACGGAGGGCAATGCCGCCGCTGCCCGCTATTTGGTTAATTGTATGAAAGAGAACGGATTAAAACCTGCTGCGGATAATACTTTTTTTCAGCATATTCCGACTTACCGCATACAAAGCGCGGAAAAAAACTTTCGTATCAATAATTTCAATTATCAAAGCGATTACACCTATGGCAACAGCAGCAGTCAGCCGTTTTCGATTATGGGCAGCGAAGTCGTTTTTGTGGGCTACGGCATTTATTCCGCCTCGTACAACGATTTTGAGAATATGAATATCACCAACAAGATTGTAATGATAATGGAGGGCGGCACACCGTCAAGCAAATTCGGCGTACCTTTTACAAAAGAAAAAACAAACTCGTATTCAAGCGATTACATTCGTTCCTGCAACCCGAAAGCCATTTTGATGGTGCGAAACGGTTACAATATTTACGGTAATTATGCCACCGACCGCCTTGTGTTTGGCGAAATACAAACGCAGGCAAGCGGTATTCCCGAAATTACGATTAACGAAATGCTTGCCAACAAGTTGCTCTCGCCCCTCAACAAAAGCATCAAACAATTGCAATACGAAATCGAGCGAGATGGCAAAGCCTCTTCCGCCGCGATAACAACGCAAGTGGCTTTCAACGGGAATTACATCTATACGCCTCTGAATGAGGAAAATAATCTTATCGGCATTATCGAAGGCGACAGTTTGAAAGACGAATATGTCATTCTTTGTGCGCACTACGATTCCAAAGGCAAATCGGAAGGCGGCGCAATTTATTACGGTGCGGAAAGCAATGCCAGCGGCGTTTCTGCGGCGTTGGAAATTGCCCGTCTCGCGGCAGAAGCAAAAAAAGACGGCTGTTTGAAACGCTCGTTAGTGCTGCTGCTCACTACGGCAAAAGAAAATCAACTCGGCGGCTCTAATTTTTATGTAAATAACCCATTGTTCCCGCTGGAAAAGACCGTTGCCGCCGTCAGTTTGGATAAACTCGGATTTTCGGAAAAGGAAAATGTGAATGACGTTTATATCGTCAGCCGCGAAACGGAAAAATGTTTGCAACAAGTTCGCGAGGCAAACCAAATAGCCCTGCTTGATTTGAAATACAAGCAAGGCGATGAATACGAAATTACTTTGGAAGATTTCGACCAATATAATTTTGCCCGAAAAAACATTCCAAGCATCACAATTACAAGCAATTATTACCCGGAAAACGAAGAAAATCCGCAGGATAGTTTCAAATTTATCGACACCGAAAAACTGAAACTGCGGACACAATTTGCTTTTTTGACGGTTTGGAACTTGTTGAATAAATAGAATTTGTCTGAACTGTGATTTTAATATGATTTATATGATTATTTTGCTTTTCAATAAAATCATATAAATCAAAAAAATCACAGTTCAGACAAACTATGTATGCACCACCGTTTCCTTATTATATCTTCCCAATTCGAGGTTGGTGTTGATGTCGGCAATAGCATTCACGGTGTATTCCACATCTTCCGGCGTGTGTGCGGCGGTGGAAATAAGGTGCAGCACGATTTGCCCTTCGGGAATGACAGGATAGACCACCACCGGACAAAAAAGATTGTAATTTTCGCGCATTTCCATTACTAAATTAGCGGATTCCTGCACATTAGCCGAGAGATAAATCGGTGTGATGATGGAGGCTGTTTTGCCGATGTTCAAGCCTTTTTGGCGCACTCCGTTTTGCAGCGTGTTGGCGATGTTCCACACGTTTTTGCGGTATTCGGGGTGTTTTTGTATCAGTTCCAAACGCTTTATTATGCTTTCCACAAAGGCGGTAGGCAGAGATTTGGCATAGAGTTGCGAGCGCATATTGTAGCGCAAGTAGTTAATAACGTATTCTTTTCCGGCTACAAAACCGCCTATTAATGCCAACGATTTTGTAAAGGTGGAATAGAAAATATCCACGTTTTCCAATACATCGAAATGCTCGGAAACGCCGATACCTGTTGCGCCCATCACACCGAAAGCCTGCGTTTCATCAACCAAAAGGCGGAATTTGTACTTGTTTTTCAGTGCCACTATTTTGTCCAACTGCGCGAGTTCGCCCGAAATGCCGAAAATGCTTTCGGTAATGACCAACACACCGCCGTTTTGCTTTTTGGCAAGTGCGGCGGCGCGTTTCAACTGTTTGAGCAGGCTGTCCATATCGTTGTGCTGATACACAAAACGTTTGCCGATGTGCAGGCGGATTCCGTCCATAATGCGTACGTGCACGTTGGCATCGAAAACGATTACATCGTTGCGGTGGCAGAGGGCGTCTATGATGGAAACCATACCTTGATAGCCGAAGTTCAGCACATAGGCTGCTTCTTTTCCGACAAATTCGGCGAGGCGGTTTTCCAAATCTTCGTGCAGAGTGGTTTGCCCGCTCACGATACGCGCACCCATCGGGTAAGCAAATCCCCATTTGGCTGCTGCCTCTTCATCGGCTTTGCGCACTTCGGGGTGGGCTGCCAATCCGAGATAATCGTTTAGCGACCAGTTGATTACCTCGCGACCACGAAATTTCATACGAGGACCGATTTCGCCCTCGAGTTTAGGAAATGTAAAATAGCCATGTATCTCGCGACTGAGTTGTCCGAGTGCGCCTTGGTTCTCTTGTATCCTTTTAAATATATCCACTATGTGCTTATTTAAAAATTGGAACGACAAAAATACGCATTTTTATTTACAAACCAAATATTTTTACTACTTTTGTGTGATTTTTTACTTGATATTTATGTTGAAGAAGTTATATTATTTTATAAAACAACTGATTATGTATCCTGCCGACACTTGGAAGAGGGTGGAGGCAGGCGGTTTTTGCAACAATATTCATAAGGATTTTGTCTTTCCGATGGTGTTGGCGGGAACGGCTGCGGCGGCTTTCGGCAGTTTTTTTACACAGGAAATCACGGTGCAGAATGTTGTGCGAACGGTGGTATTGGTTTTTTTGTCGTACTGCGGCGGGTTTTATGCGGCGGTATATCTCGTCAAAAACTACATTGCGCGGCGTTTTGACAACGAGGCGAGTTGGAACACGGTAATGCACTTTACGGCATACGCCTCTACGGCAGTGTTTACGGTCAATATTTTGATGGGTGTCTTGCCGTTGGAGGAGATGTTTTTTATCAGAGCCTTTGATATTTATACGCTTTTTATTGTAGCGCAGGGGGCTTTTATTTTGAAAATCAGCGAAAAGCAGCAGGTAGAATTTGTTTTGATAACGAGTTCGTTGATTGTATTTTGTCCTGCGATAATTAAATATGTGATTCATTTTTTAATGCCTAATTTGTGAAATGATAAAAAAAACAACCATCATTAGCATAAAAAACAAACGCGCCCTTTTTGATTATGCGTTTTTGGAACGCTATACGGCGGGCATTCAACTCTTCGGCACGGAAATTAAATCTATCCGCGCAGGGAAGGCGGGCTTGTCGGATACTTATTGCATCTTTATCGGGGGAGAATTGTGGGTGAAGAATATGTATATCGCCGAGTACGTTCTCGGCACGTTCTACAACCACGAGGTGCGCCGCGACCGAAAATTGTTATTGAACAAGAAGGAGTTGCGCAAACTTGCCCGTGCGGTAAAAGAAACGGGTTTGACCATTGTGCCGGTGGAATTATATGTAGATGAACGCGGTTTTGCGAAGGTGGAAATTGCCCTCGCCAAAGGTAAAAAACAGTATGACAAACGGCAATCGCTGAAAGAAAAAGATGCAAAACGCGAAATGGATTATAAGATGAAAGCACAGTAACCGTACGCTAACGCACACGGGAAAAAATAAATATATGAAAACAAAACTTTCATTATTCTTCGTATTTTTGTTGTCTGTCAATGCTTTCGGGCAAGACAGTTTTTACAAACGGCTTGCCGATTCGGCTTTGGTATTGACCAAACAAAAGGTGGTGTATGACGCTCGTTATTACAGCATTGCTTATCCCAACGGCGATGTGCCTGAGGGCAAAGGCGTGTGTACCGATGTCGTTATCCGCGCCTATCGGAAAATGGGCATTGACCTGCAAAAAGAGGTGCATCTGGATATGAAAGCGAATTTCAGTCTGTATCCAAAAATGTGGGGAATGAAAAGTACGGACAGGAATATTGACCACCGGCGGGTGCCCAACCTGATGGTTTTTTTCTCGCGCAAAGGAAAGGTGAAGAAAATATCGCAAGAGGCTGCCGATTATCAGCCGGGCGATATTGTTTGTTGGAATTTGGGCGGCGGCGTTACGCATATCGGCATTGTTGCTAAGCGAAAATCGGCTGACAACGAGCGGTATATGATTATTCACAACATCGGCGCGGGGCAGGTGCTCGAAGATTGTTTGTTCGATTATAAAATTATCGGGCATTATCAGTATAAAAAATGAAAGAACGAATTATACTCGGCATTGACCCGGGAACAATGGTGATGGGTTACGGCTTGCTGCGCGTGGCGGACAAGAAGGCGGAAATGATGGCTTTGGGGGTGCTGGAACTTGCCAAATACAATGACCCTTACTTGAAACTGGAACGGATTTTCAGCCGCACGGTGTCGCTCATTGACGAGTTTTTGCCGGACGAATTGGCTATCGAATCGCCGTTTTACAGCAAAAACGTGCAGGTAACGCTCAAACTCGGCAGGGCGCAGGGGGTGGCGATGGCGGCGGCTCTGTCGCGCGACCTCCCTATAACGGAGTACGCGCCGCTGAAAATAAAAATGGCGATAACCGGCAGCGGGGCGGCATCGAAAGAGCAGGTGGCGGATATGTTGCGCCGCGTGCTGAAAATTCCAAAGGATATGATGCCCGAAAAACTTGATGCGACTGACGGTTTGGCGGCGGCATATTGCCACTTTTTGCAATCGAATGTTCCGAATGTGGATAAAAAATATAATAGTTGGAAAGATTTTATCAATAAGAATGAAAAACGGGTGCAAAAATAATTGACGATTTTAGATTTATAACTTTTATCCGTCAGGCAATCGTCAATCTAAAATCGTCAATTATTAGTATTTCCGTTTCGGATTTCGGGGAAACCGCCCATCAAGCACGCGCCGGCGTTGCTCAAAAATTTCTTTGATACTCCAAAAACACGAGAAACCCAGCACGCCGAGAATGCTCGACACGATGATGTTTTCTATAAATAAAGATACGCCGACTGCCGCCAGCCCGACCGCCAGAAACGCCCACCACACACGCACACCGAAATAATATTCCGCCTTAATCACTAATGGGTGGAAAATGCCGATTGTCAAAAAGGCGGCTGCGCCTAAAATAATACCGCTAAAAAACATATATTCAAATTTATTTTGTATTATAAAACATTGTATTTATCTTTGCACCCGCAAAAATAAAAGAAAAAAATATGTGTGTTGCAATAAAAACCCAAATGTTTGGCAGAATGAATAATTTTGCTAAACACACACACCTTCCATCGCCCCACCCACCCACACAACAGTCCTTTTAAAAGGGCACAAAGTAACAAAATAATTTTCAAAATAACAACAAAAAATTCCTTGCGCAAGAAAAGAAATTTACTTGCACAAAGAAATATTTTTTCTTGCGCAAATACATCTATTTATTTGCGCAAGAAATTTTACGTGCAAACTTGTCAAAATAAATCTCTTATTTATATCACTAACTATTTAAAACCAAAAAACCTATGAAGTACAAAGTAGTAGAGCGGAAAAATCCGCAAAGCCCTCAAGCGCAGGGCAAATTTTATGCAAACCCCGTCAATGCGGGTAAATTTACCATCAAAGAGTTTTCAAAAGAAATTGCAGGTCGCTCATCTCTCACGCGGGGCGACATCGAAAACGTGCTGACTAATTTCTTGGAAGAGTTGCCCATCTTCCTTAAACTCGGATTGAGCGTACAGTTGGGCAATTTCGGTACGTTGCGCCTCAGCCTCGCCAGCGATGGCGCAGATACACCCGAAAAATTCAGAGCCGATATGATTAAAGGTGCGCGGGTTATCTTTACGCCCGCTGTGGAACTGAAAGAGGCTTTGAAAGATATTTCTTACGAAGAGGCAAAATAAAATTATCACTATTATTAATTCATTAAATTATTTTTTACTTATGAAAAAGATTTTTTTAAGCATTGGATTGCTGCTCACAGTGAGTATGGCAACCGTAGTATTTAACGCTTGCGGCGATGACAAAGACGAGCCGAAAGAAGTAACTGACCCCACAGACCCAAGCAATCCGAACACAATTCTCGGAACTTGGAAGTATGTAAAATCTATTACAACAACACAAGTAAAAGCCTCCAATGGAACGGAAGAAAGTACATCGGAAAATGTTTCTTCTGGAAAAGTGTCGAATATGACATTATATGAAGACGGAAAAGTTACTGCTGCTTATGGGGTATACACAGATAATGGCACTTATACTGCCAAAGGCTCTTCGTTCTCGACAACAACCAATACAAAAACAGTTGCCGAAGGACAAACAATTACTCAAAACGGTCAATCAGTTACTGTAAAAAGTCACACATACAGCGTAAAAGATGATACTTTAAAGATAAATCTTCATACTGAGTTTTCTGCTAATGGAGCAACTGTTACAACCAAGTCTGTAGAAGTTTATACAAGAGTAGTGGAGAGTATCAACCTTGACGAAACTAAGGTTAACATCTTTTTGAGTACCGGCTATCCTACAGAGGCAACGCTTGAATTAAGCGTAACGCCTTTCAATCCTGCCGATAATGCTACTTGGACAAGTAGCAACTCATCTGTTGCTACCATAAGCAAAGGAACGATAAAAGCCTTATCTGCGGGAAAAACTACTATCACAGCCAACCTAAAGGATAAAACTGCGACTTGTGAAGTGATAGTTTTTAAAATATCAGACGACATTAACGGCGTAGTAATTAACGGCAAACGCTGGGCTACGCGCAATGTGGATTACCCCGGTACTTTTGCTGACAAAATTACCGATTACGGTAAATACTATCAATGGAACAGTAAAATTGCTTGGATTGATACCGACCCTATGACATCTTCTGACGGCAGTGCTTGGAAGAGTGGCTGGAGAGGCAACAACGCATCTTCTTGGCAACCTGACAGCGACCCCTCTCCTGCAGGCTGGCGCGTAGCAACAAAAGAGGAATGGGAAAGTCTTTTCAATGCCGGCTGTGAACGTGTAGATACTCCCGTCAAAGGCACTGTTTTAGGTAGTCTCGACAATGGGATTTTCTTACCTGAAGCAGGTTATCGCTTTGCTCTCAATTCCTCACTTAGTAGAGAAAGAACCTATTATTGGACTGCCACAACTGAAATAGGAGGAAATCTCTATGGTGGTGGTCCTTCTAAAATCACATACTATTTTGATGCTTATGGGGTAGACTATTATAACCAGCCTCAAAATGCCGGTAGCGTGCGTTGTGTAAAAGATTGAAATAAACACATTACCTTCATCATTGCGGATATAACTGTCTATCGGGATAATTTTTAATGTGTCAGCAGGAAAGTTGGGATTATTAGTAGAGGCGGAATATTTTCCGCCCTTTCTTATTGGCGCGAATTTGCAAATCCGCCCTGATTGACGCAAGACTGCGTCCATAAGTGTTCGAAACCTGCTAATGTGTTGTAACAAAGGCACAGAGTGCCGAAAATATTTGTAGTAAATGATAAGATTTGTAGAATTTTTAGGTGCAGCGCACCGCAATCTACTTTTAATATCACGGTGCGCTGCACCTTTAATAAGAAAATAAAACCATTATGCTACAAATATTTACGGTGCTATGCACCTAAGAAACAAGGTTTCGAACACTTGTGGACTGCGACTTGTGCCTAAAACAAAAGAAGTTTGCAACTTCGTATCATAAGAATAACTTTGGAAAAGTTTTTTTCAGAAATTCAACTTAATGCGCACATATTGCGTGTGCTTTTCGTTCCATTGCTCGCCCATATACCTCGTTGCTGCCGCACAGGCATACAGGTTGTCGTTTTCGCCCCAAAAGCAATAATTCTCGTTGCCGCTATTATTCCAGTCTTCGTAAATGCCCCATTTGGTAAAATAATAATTGCATAAGCGCGGAAATTTCCGCTCGGCATCAATGGCGTAAACGTTAAACTCCGTTTCGTTTTCGTATGGATTGTAGAAAATATCGGCAATGTATTTTTTATTATGCGAAATCATCGGCATATCGTTGAAAGCGGCAATCGTTTCGCCTGTGGTTTTATCCACAAAAAAATATTCGCCCCATTCATAATAATTGCCGCTCATCAGATACACATTCAAAAATTCAATTTGCCCGATGTATGAATAAGCGGCGTAGTCATCGCCATCGGTATCCGCGTTGTCTTTGAAGACAATGGTTTGCATCTTGCAGGGCAGTTTCGTTACGCCGTTTTCTTTGTGAACGGCGAGGGTGTCGCGCAGTAGAAACTCGTTGTTCAACGTGTAGTTATCGTTAAATTCCGACTGCGGTATCAGTTGCAACGACAACACATTTTCGGGTACAACACCCGTATGCTCTTCCTCCACCAGGCGGATAATCGCCAAATCAATTTCGGACAGTAAAGCGGACTTCCGCTCATTTTTTATCTCAACGGCAATGCTTTCCACCGCCGCTTGTTGCAACGGTGAAACACTGTCTATCGTTTCCCACTGCTCGTTCCCATTGTTTGGCGCAGGCTTGCACGCAACAACATAAACGACTGTTAATAATACAATTGAGCCAATTGTCAGTTTGTTCATAAATGGTTATTGAAAATCAGAGGACAAAGGTATTGAAAAAAAACAACAAAATGTTTGTCTTTTATTTTTTACTATCCTTGCGCCCGAATTTTCAAGCAGAATGATAAGAACGGTAAATACACAGCAATCGCTTTTCTGTTATGTCAGCATTGATTGCTGACAAAATGCAGGTAGTCGTTCAGACCTGACAGGTTTTAAAAACCTGTCAGGTCTAAATAACAACGCTGTTTAACCTAAAAGTATCTCCATAATTCCCACCGCCGCTTTCGCAACGCTTGTGCCGGGACCAAACACCGCCACAACCCCCGCTTTATACAGGTAATCATAGTCCTGCGCGGGGATAACGCCGCCGGCAATGACGAGAATATCCTCGCGTCCGAGTTTTTCCAACTCTTCGATAACCTGCGGAACAAGCGTTTTGTGTCCTGCGGCGAGCGACGAAACGCCCAGCACA
>JAISJU010000166.1 GCA_031261165.1 Prevotellaceae bacterium | reverse complement strand
TCTGTTTTTTCGTGTTTTCTACGCTGACTCTCAAATCCCTCACCTCGCGAATGAGCGCGGACAAATAATAAGTGTCGCGTATGGCTTTTTTGTATTTCTCGTCTAAAACATACTCTCGGGCGCAATCTTTGCCCGACAGCGAAACGGTAATTTCCTCGTTGGCGTGAGCAGCCACGAAACGGATAATCTCAATACTTTCTTCTTCCGAAAACAGCAACATTCGCCAGCGCAAACTGCCGTCAGAAAAAGCGTAGTTGCTTGCTTTATTGAGGCTTATTTCGGGCGAGGCGACAAAAAATTCGCTGCTCGACACTTTGATGGATTGATACGGACAGTCCTGCCAACCACAATAAATGCTAATCAAGAACACCTCGCCGCTGTCCTTCAAATGGGCTTTCAGGTAGGTGGCGGTGGGGTTGTTGGCGCGGGCGATGTCGCGGTGAATATACTCGCCCTCATTTTGATACGGCTCGGTTTTGTCGAAGGTGAAATACCGGAAAATCGAGTCCATTTCCAACTTTTTTCGCGGTATCAGTTCCGAAAAATATGCCATATTCCGTTGCAATTCCGCCAATTCGATTTCGTAAAGCATTTTGTTGGCAGACTTCCGCAATGGGATATTTTCGCGGAAAAGCGTGTTGAGGCTGTCGATTTGCTGCTTGGCAAGATTAAATTGCTGCTGTTCGACAGAAGATTTTATCCTGTCGAAAAGTGCCTGTGAATCGCGTTTTTCGCGTTTTCCGCAAGTCGTTAAAAGGCATATTAACACAAAGATAATGAAAAAAAATCTCATCTCAAAAAATTTTTTGACAAATTTAGGTGAAATATCCGAAAGTAAGCGAGTTTTTCGTTTTTTTAGTATTTTCGGGCAAGAAACACAAAAATACCTAATATTTGCCGTTTTATTTGCATTTTTGAAATAAAATAATGATTTTTGTAACCGCAAATTTTTACTTTGTTAGCAATAAAAATATTCAAGAATGATTGAATTGGCTGCAAAACGTTTCTATAACGACAACAATAAGTCAAAAGCAAGTATAAATAACTATCAATTTGACATTTAAACAATTCATTAATATACTATTAACTTTAAACTTAACACACTTTTAAAAAAATGGAAGAAAAAGTATCAGCGTTTATGGCAAAAGTCATTGCCAAAAATCCGGGTGAAACGGAATTTCACCAAGCCGTGCAAGAAGTTGCAGAGTCTTTAATCCCCTTTATAGAGGCAAATCCGAAGTACAAGGTTGCCAAAATTCTGGAAAGAATGACCGAGCCTGAAAGGGTTATCATTTTCCGCGTACCTTGGCTTGACGACAAAGGCGAGTACCAAATCAATCGCGGTTTCCGCATTCAAATGAGCAGCGCGATTGGTCCTTACAAAGGCGGCTTGCGTTTACACCCCTCTGTAAATTTGGGCATTCTCAAATTCCTCGCTTTCGAGCAAGTGCTGAAGAACAGCCTCACCACCCTGCCGATGGGCGGCGGAAAAGGCGGCTCGGACTTCGACCCGAAAGGCAAATCGGATAACGAAGTGATGCGTTTTTGTCAAAGTTTTATGACCGAACTGCAACGCCACATTGGCGCGGACACTGACGTTCCGGCAGGCGACATCGGCGTGGGCGGTCGCGAAATCGGTTTCCTGTTTGGTCAATACAAAAGACTGCGCAACGAATTTACCGGTGTGCTGACAGGCAAAAGTCTTGAATGGGGCGGCTCGCTTATCCGCCCTGAGGCTACGGGCTACGGCACCACCTATTTTGCCGAATATATGCTGAACACGAAAGGCGACTCGCTGAAAGGCAAAACGGTAGCCATTTCCGGTTCGGGCAATGTGGCGCAATATGCCGTTGAAAAATGTATCGAACTCGGTGCAAAAGTGCTGACGCTATCCGATTCAGATGGCTCTATTTATGATGTAGAAGGCATTACAAGCGAAAAACTTGCCTACGTAATGGAACTGAAAAACGTGAAACGCGGTCGTATCAAAGAATATGTAGAACAATATCCGTCTGCCGTTTATTTCGGCGGTCAGCGTCCTTGGCGTTTGGGTAAATTCGATGTGGCACTGCCCAATGCTACCCAAAACGAAGTTGACGAAGACGATGCAAAAGCCTTGTTGGCAAACGGCACGATTTGCGTTGCCGAAGGTGCCAATATGCCTTCTACCATTGACGCGGTTAATGCTTTCCTTGCGGCAAAAATCCTTTATGCCCCGGGCAAAGCCTCCAATGCAGGCGGCGTGGCAACATCGGGCTTGGAAATGGCGCAAAACTCCGCTCGCCTGTCCTGGACACGCGAAGAAGTTGATGAAAAACTGAAAGGCATTATGAAAAATATCCACGATAATTGCGTGAAGTACGGCACAGAGCCTGACGGCACAGTTAATTACGTGAAAGGCGCAAATATTGCCGGATTTATCAAAGTGGCTGAGGCGATGCTGGCGCAGGGACTTGTATAAATCTACCGAAAAAAAAGCCTGACGGAATCTTCCATCAGGCTTTTTTTTATGTTATTATTTTTCGCTGCTGCTAAGCCATTTCCAAGCAAACGCCGCCAACGTTGCGCCTACAATCGGGGCAACGATAAACACCCAAAGTTGCGGTAAAGCCAGTGTGTTGTCCGAGAAAATAGCCTGCGAGATGGAACGCGCGGGATTGACCGAAGTGTTCGTCAGCGGAATGCTGATAAGGTGTATCAACGCGAGTGTCAAACCGATAGCCAAACCTGCCAAACTGCCAGGTGCGCCTTTTGAGGTTACGCCCAAAATGACAATCAGGAAGATGAAAGTCAGCACTGCCTCAATGGCAAATGCGCCTGCCAGCGAGAGGTCTTGATAGCCTGCCGCGCCGCCGAAGAAGTCCGCGCCGTAGCCGTTAGCCGCAAAGGTGCCGAGTTCGCCGCCATAAGACTTGACGATAAACGCTATCAATGCTGCCGCCAAAATGCCGCCAATGACTTGCGACACGATGTAGCCGCCCAAATCTTTGGCACTGAGTCTGCCGGCAACGAATGCGCCGACCGAAACGGCAGGATTGAGATGTGCGCCCGAAATGCCGCCGATGCCGTAAGCCGCAGCCACAATCGTTAGCCCAAACGCCAGAGAAACTCCGAGAAAGCCCACTGAGCCTCCCGCAAACACAGCAGTTCCGCAACCGCCCAACACGAGGATAAATGTCCCGATTAATTCTGCAAAACACTTTTTCATAATCAAAAATTTTAATGTTAATAGGTTTGTTAAATTACAACCGCAAACTTATAACAAGTTTTTGTATTGTCAATGAAAAATTTGCAGTATTTTTGAACATTCATTTATTTTTTTCTATGAAGACATTTTTAGAACTCCGAAACGTGCTGCCGCTGATGCACGAATCGCCTTTCCACAAGCCGCTGAATTGGACTGTGAATGAGGGCGAAACGTGGGCTGTAGTGGGGCGAAACGGCAGCGGGAAAACGCTTTTTGCCGATGTCGTTTGCGGGAAATATAATTTGCTGCAAGGCGAAATCCGATACCCGTTTTTTGAAAAAATAAAGGCGGAAAACCCTGCCGAACGTTTGAAAAATCACATCAAAACGGTCAGTTTTAATTCCGTTTACAGCATTGTAGATTTTCGCGAGATGTACTACCAGCAGCGGTTTAACAGCGCGGAAAGCGAAGTTTCGCCGCCGGTTGCCGATTTTTTCACGGAAGAAGAAATTTCGTCAATTTCGCCTGTATTTAATACAGAAAAATTGCTTTCGCGGCGAATTATTCAACTGTCGAGCGGCGAACTGCGCAAACTGCTGATTGCAAAAATCCTGCTCGAAAAGCCACGAATGATTATTTTTGACAATCCTTTTATCGGTTTGGATACTGCCTCGCGCGGGCAACTTGATGAACTTTTCCGCCAAATGGCTGAACGCGGGATAATGCTTGTGTTTCTTGTGCCTTCTGAAAAGGATATTCCGAGTGCGGTAACGCAGGTTTTTCCTTTCCGTCATTGCGGGCTTGTCCCGCAATCCCCTGTTAGTTTCTGTCATTCTGACGAAAGTCAGAACCTCCTTTTTGACGGGGGATTGCGGGTCAAGCCCGCAATGACGGAAACAACACCCGACTACGAAGTAGTCGCCAAAATGACCGACCTCAATATTTCCTACGGAAAAAACATCATTGCCAAAAACATAAATTGGGAAGTCCGCAAAGGCGAAAAATGGGCGTTGCTCGGTGCAAACGGCTCGGGGAAAAGCACGCTGTTGAGTTACATTTTTGCCGACAATCCGCAGGCTTACAGCAAAGATATTGTGCTGTTTGACCGCCGGCGCGGCACGGGCGAAAGCATTTGGGACATCAAGCGGCGAATTGGTTTCACTTCGTCTGAAATGCACCTTTACTATTGCGAAAATGTCCCCTGTCTGAAAGTGGTTGAGTCCGGTTTTTTCGACAGCATCGGGCTTTTCCGCCAATGCTCGGAAGAGCAAACGCGCATTGCCGAACAGTTTTTTGATTTATTGGAAATCAATCATTTGAAGGACAAACTTTTTCTGCGCATCTCGTCAGGCGAGCAGCGTTTGGTACTGTTTGCCCGCTCGCTGGTGAAAAATCCCGAAGTGCTTATTCTTGACGAGCCGTTTCACGGACTTGATGACGAAAACCGAGCGCGTTGCCTGCAAATAGTGGAAGATTTCGGCAAACAGGCAGGGAAAACTTTGATTTTTGTTACGCATCGGGCGGAGGAAATCCCGAAATGTGTGGATAAATCATTTGTTATTGCAAACAATAATATATTGTTTTAAAGTTGCAGTGCAACGGAATATTTGTAGCAATAACAAGTTAGTTTTAAGTAAAGGCACAGCGTGCCGTAATATTTATCTTTCGTTGCGCTGCAACTTTATTGATTATTTGTTTCAATTGGCTACAAATATTGCGGGGCTATGCCCCGTGTTTTTTTAAATAAAACGCAAAGATAAACATTTTATTTTGCAAAATAATTTTTGCTTTGTTTTTTGACACATTTACAACAAAAAACAGTACCTTTGCGGCTTTAAAAAATCAAAACAACAAATTTATAATCAATACTCGTATGAAACTCACAAAAATCGAACACATCGGCATTGCCGTGAAAGACTTGTCTGTGGCTATTCCGTTTTACGAAAACACGCTCGGGCTCAAGTGCTACGCCATCGAAGAAGTGGCTGAACAAAAGGTGCGCACCGCATTTTTCCTGGTGGGCGACACCAAAATCGAACTCCTCGAATCCACCGACCCCGAAGGACCTATCGGTAAATTTATCGAAAAGAAAGGCGAGGGCGTGCAACACATCGCTTTTGCCGTTGACGGCGTTGCCAATGCTTTGGCGGAACTGTCCGAAAAAGGCGTGCAACTCATTGACAAAGCACCCCGAAAAGGCGCAGAAGGCTTGAACATCGCTTTCCTGCACCCGAAATCAACTTTTGGCGTATTAACCGAACTCTGTGAAAAACCCGAATAAGACAATGGAAAGCTTGAAAAAAATAGAAAAACTGATTGGAAAACGCCAGCAGGCGAAACTCGGCGGCGGCATCAAACGCATCGAATCGCAGCACGCAAAAGGCAAACTGACCGCCCGCGAGCGCATTGCACTTTTGCTTGACGAAGGCAGTTTTGAGGAACTGGATATGTTCGTGCTGCAACGCAAAACGGACTACGGCGAAGAACGCGAAGTTTTCCCCGGGGACGGCGTAGTAACCGGACACGGCACCATAGACGGGCGCGTAGTGTATGTTTATTCGCACGATTTTACCATTTTCGGCGGCTCGCTGTCCGAAACTTTTGCCGGCAAAATCTGCAAAATAATGGATATGGCAATGAAAGTGGGCGCACCGGTTATCGGCATCAACGACTCGGGCGGCGCACGCATTCCCGAAGGGGTACGCTCATTGGCGGGTTATGCAGAGATTTTCCAGCGAAACATTCTTGCATCGGGCGTTATTCCGCAGATTTCCGTCATTTACGGTCCTTGCGCGGGCGGCTCCGTTTATTCGCCCTCGCTCACAGACTTTGTCATTATGTCCGAAGAAAACAGTTATATGTTTATCACCGGTCCCAAAGTAGTGAAAACCGTTACCGGCGAAGTCTTGACAGAGGCTGAACTCGGCGGCGCAGGAATGCACGCAAGCGTGTCGGGCGTGTCGCACTTCACCGCGGCTACCGAAGAAGAAGGCTTGGCAAAAGTGCGCACACTGCTCTCCTTTATGCCGCAAAACAACCTCGAAAACGCCCCCGCCGTAGAATGCAACGACCCCATCAACCGCCTCGAAGACGCGCTCAACGAAATAATCCCCGACAACCGCAATCAGCCCTACAATATGCAGGAAGTTATCAACACGATTGTAGATAACGGCGAGTTTTTTGAAGTGCACGCCGACTATGCGCAAAACATCATTGTCGGCTTTGCCCGCTTTGACGGCAAATCAACCGGCATTGTTGCCAATCAGCCCTCGAAACTGGCGGGCGTTTTGGATTGCAACGCCTCTCGCAAAGCAGCCCGCTTTGTCCGTTTCTGCGATGCTTTCAACATTCCGATTTTGACTTTGGTAGATGTCCCCGGTTTCCTCCCCGGCTCCACGCAAGAGCGCGAAGGCATCATCATTCACGGCGCAAAACTGATGTTTGCCTACGGCGAGGCAACCGTTCCGAAAGTTACGGTTACGCTGCGTAAATCCTACGGCGGCGCACACGATGTGATGAGTTGCAAGCAACTTCGCGGCGACTTCAACTACGCCTGGCCTACGGCAGAAATAGCCGTGATGGGCGCAAGCGGCGCAATAGAAGTATTGGAAGGCAAAAACCTGAAAGCCATTACCGACCCCGAAGAAAAGAAAGCCTACATTGCCAAAAAAACCGAAGAATACCAGGAAGCATTTGCCAATCCCTATCAAGCGGCATCTTTCGGATACATAGACGATGTAATTGAGCCGCGAAATACCCGTTTCCGCGTAATCCGCGCGTTCAAACTCTTGCAGACCAAAAAATTGAATAATCCGTTGCGCAAGCACTCAAACATTCCACTATAAATATAACGTAACACGTTTTCCGAAACGTGTTACGTTTCAAATTATAAACTTTATAAATTAAAAAGAAATATGAATGTAATTTGGTCAAATGCGCTTACCGTGCTTGGTTTGGGACTGTTTATCGTTTTTGTGGTATTGATACTGTTGGTGTTTCTGCTCAACGGTTTCAGTTGGTTTTTCATTAAAAAAGAAACACCGCAACTACAAACAATCCCTGCAACAACGCCGACAACAAGCGGTGCAATCACGCCTGCCGAACAGGCAGCCGTAGCAATGGCTCTGCATCTTTTTTACGAAGATGCGCACGATGAAGAAAGTTATGTAATAACTATTCAACAAGAGCCGTACAATCCTTGGAACTCGAAAATTTACGGACTGAATAATAATATGTAGAAAGTTCAAATGTTTAAAAGTTCAAATGTTCAAACTTTTGAACTTCTTAAACTTTTTGAACCTATTAAACTTAAAAGAAAAAATGAAAGAATTCAAATTTAAAATAGACGGCGAAACCTACAATGTAGCCGTAGAAGAAAAAGACGCCAACCTTGCCGAAGTGCAGGTAAATGGCAAAACCTTTACCGTAGAAGTAGAGGGCGCACCCAAAGCGCAAGCCCCCAAGCCGGTAGCCCGACCCGTAGCGACCGCGCACAAAGCGCAACCCGCAACCGTACCGGTTGCACCTGCCGCGCCGAAAGTTGCTGGTAGTGCCAACTCGGTGAAAGCACCCCTGCCCGGCACTATCTTCAAAGTAGAAGTGAGCGCAGGGCAAGCCGTAAAAAAAGGCGATGTGCTGCTCGTGATGGAGGCAATGAAAATGGAAAACAACATCTTGGCAGCCAAAGACGGTACAGTGAAAGCCGTTTATGTGCAGTTGGGACAAACCGTTTTGCCCGGCGATGCGCTGGTTGATTTGGAATAAATAAATCCTTTGAAAACGATGAAAAAGTATTTATTCATATTATTAATGTATGTTGCAGCGATAATGCCTGCAACAGCGCAAAACAGCACAGATTCGCTCATTCAGGCGACTGTGATTGAAGAAACCGGCATTGCGAAAGAAGAAACACCACTGAAAGTAGGCGAAAGTTTGCTGAAATTCGTAAAAGACACCGGTTTGGCGCAAATGATTACCGGCACCGATGACGAGGGCAATTACATCGGTTACAAGTTTCTGATAATGCTCGTTATTGGCTGCCTGCTACTCTATTTGGCGATTGTGAAGAAGTTTGAGCCGCTACTCTTGCTGCCGATTGCTTTCGGTATGCTGCTCACCAACCTGCCGTTGGCGGGAATGTACAACGCCGACCTTTTTGCAGGCGGACACGTGCATTGGGGTGAATTTGTCGGAACGGCGGGCTTGCTCGATTACCTCTATCTGGGCGTAAAACTCGGCATTTATCCCTGCCTCATCTTTGTCGGCGTGGGCGCAATGACCGATTTTGGTCCCCTGTTGGCAAACCCGAAAAGCCTCCTGCTCGGCGCGGCGGCGCAGTTGGGGATTTTTGCCACCTATCTGGGCGCAACGGCGTTGGGATTTGCGCCCAACGAAGCCGCATCTATCGGCATCATCGGTGGGGCAGACGGACCTACTGCCATTTATCTGACCTCGAAACTCGCCCCGCATTTGCTGGGACCGATTGCCGTGGCGGCATATTCGTATATGGCGCTCGTGCCGGTTATTCAGCCGCCCATTATGCGTTTGCTCACCAGCAAAAAAGAGCGCGAAATTGAGATGAAACAACTCCGCGAGGTGTCGCGCACGGAAAAAATCCTGTTCCCAATCATTGTAGCAATCATTGTTTCTCTGCTTTTGCCCTCGGCGGCTACGCTGATTTCCTGCCTGATGCTCGGCAACCTGATGCGCGAATGCGGCGTGGTGGAACGTTTGAGCAAAACCGTTCAAAACGAACTGATGAACATTGTAACCATTTTCTTGGGAATAACGGTCGGCGCAACGGCTACGGCTGCCAATTTCTTGAACTGGACTACGCTCGGCATCTTGTTTTTGGGTGTTACCGCATTCTGTTTAGGAACGGCGGGCGGCGTGCTCTTGGCAAAATTTATGAACTTGTTTAGCAAAGAAAAAATCAATCCGCTCATTGGCTCGGCGGGCGTATCGGCGGTGCCGATGGCAGCCCGCGTGTCGCAGGTGGAAGGGCAAAAAGCCAATCCGGGCAACTTCCTGCTGATGCACGCTATGGGACCGAATGTCGCCGGCGTTATCGGCTCGGCAGTGGCGGCGGGGATTTTGCTTAGTTTGCTGGGATAGAAAATATTAATTGATATTCCATTTTTCTAAAAAATGGAATATCTTTTTTATGTCAATTTTTTTTTTGTGTAATAAAATATTTAGCATTACCTTTGTATTCCGAAAATTAATAAAAAATGCTTTTTAATTCTTTTACCTTTGCTCTTTTTTTGCCGATAGTGTTTTTGCTCTATTGGTTTGTGTTTCAGCGAAACCTGAAATTACAAAACTTGTTTCTCGTTGTAGTTTCCTACATTTTCTATGGTTGGTGGGATTGGCGGTTTTTACTGCTGATTGCATTGACAAGTTTTTGCAGTTGGGGTAGCGGGATTTTGATACAACGTTATAATAATCAAATAATTAACAATCCACCCCCCCCCCATTGGTTAAAAAATGCTAAATTCATTTTAACTGCAAATATTGTTCTCAATCTCGGCATTTTGGTTGTTTTTAAGTATTTCAACTTTTTTGTTGACAGTTTTGTTTCTCTCTTCTCTCTTTTTGGTATTCATTTGCAGGAAAGCACACTGCGTATCATTCTTCCTGTCGGCATTTCGTTTTATACCTTTCAGGCACTTTCTTACTCCATTGATGTGTATCGGAAAAAAATGGAGGCTACACACGATATTGTCGCTTTTTTTGCCTTTGTGAGTTTTTTTCCACAACTTGTTGCCGGTCCCATTGAGCGGGCTGCTCATCTTTTACCGCAATTTTATGTAAAACGAAAAGCCGATTACGATACATTTCGCAGGGCAATGATGCTGATTGCGTGGGGATTTTTCAAAAAAATAATGATAGCCGACCGTTTGGCGGTGTTGGTCAATAATGTTTATGGCGATATTCCTGCCGCTGATGGTTTCCCGCTGGTATTGGGCATCGTGTTTTTTGCCTTTCAACTTTATCTCGATTTTTCGGCTTATTCTGATATAGCCACCGGTATCGGTAGTATTTTGGGATTTCATTTGATGACCAATTTCCGCCGCCCGTATCTCAGCACTTCGTTCGGCAATTTTTGGAAACGCTGGCATATTTCGCTCTCTTCGTGGTTTATGGATTATGTGTATATACCGCTTGGCGGAAACCGAAAAGGGAAAAGCCGTACTGTCATCAATGTATTGATTGTGTTTGCTGTCAGTGGTTTATGGCACGGCGCATCGTGGAATTTTGTAATTTGGGGAACGCTCAACGCGCTGTTTATGATTGCACTTGACCCGCTGTTGGCTCGCTTGCCGAAAGAAAATACCGCAAGCCGTTTGTTCAAAGCCTTTTTCATTACCGCTTGCTGGACTTTGTCGCTGATATTTTTCCGCACACAGAACTTTGAGGTGGCGATAGATGCTTTCCGACACCTGAATTTTGTTAATGCAGCAAGTATTATCCATTTCGGCTTGAATGCAACAGAATTAAAACTTTCCTTTGTTCTGATTGGTGTTTTATTGTTGAAAGAAATCATTTGGGAAAAAGACGAAATGCTTCTTCCGGCTTTCTTCTATAAAATACCTGCCATTTTCCGTTGGATTTTTTACATCGTTTTTGTGCTTACCATCGTTTATTGGGGACAATATGGCAACGGCAACGAAAATTCTTTTATCTATTTTCAATTTTAAGTGATGATGAGTAAGAAAAAAAATCAATATCGAAATAAGCAACCGCAACAAAGTAAAGCGGAAGTTACTCCGAAAGTAGAAAAAGGAATGAATTGGACAGCATTCTTTTTGAAAGCACTGCTGTTTCTTGCAGTTGTAGCATTGGTTATTTTTTATACCGACCAAAAAGGTTATTTTATCGCCGACCAGCGGAATAATCATATTGACCGCAAATGGAAATCATTTTACCGGTTTACGGAAACGAAAAATGCAGATGTCATTTTGTTGGGCAATTCGCATATTGTAACCGGTGTAGAGCCGTTTGTTTTATCTGACGCACTGGGTTGCAGCTGTTTTATTTTGGCGCAGTCGGGGGTGGATATAAAAGACTGTTGGTTTCAACTCGGAGAGGCGTTGAAACTGACTGTACCGAAATTGGTGATTGTAGAAACTTTCGGTTTAAACAATAAAGAGGAGGCAAATGAAGACCTTGTTCCGATAACGCAAAGTTTTGAGGCGCATCAAGATGCGGCTTATAAATTACAAAAAATGCCTGCGATGCTTCCTGTTGATGCTTGGGTGCAAGCGTGGTCGCCAACTATTCGCAATCATTCTTTTTTGTTGACCGATACGGCGCGGATACATTTTAATATGCAAAATCCGCCGCAACCGCAGCCTTACAAACTTGATTTGGGCAGATTTGCACGTTTCCCAAGCGGATTGACGGACAGCATTATAGCACTTTACGATAGTTTGGGCGCAGCCATCAAAGGCGATGAGTATCGTCTTTCGGATTATGCTAAAAAATATTTGAAAAAAGTAATGGATTTGTGCGAAGAAAAAGATATTCCGGTGCTGTTTCTGACCGTACCAATGTATTACAAACACATTGATAATTATGCTGCGTGGAAAAAGACTTTGGGCGAAGAATTGCAAAAATACCCGAAAGCAAAATGGCTTGATTTGCAGCAGCCTTATGACACATTGATTTACACAAAAGAGGCGTTTGAAAACACCCGCAGTGCCAATCAGCATTTGTCCAATATCGGAATGACACTCACGGCATACAAGTTAGCGGATTATCTGCAAAAAAACTACCAACTGCCTGACCGTTCCAAAGAAACGGTGTGGATTAACGATTTCAAAAATACTGACCATTTCGCGTATAATCAAAATGTGGTAGGCGGAATGACCGGCTATGTTTCCATTGCGAGAGATGCAGTCATTGGACAATTTCAGATAAAAGAAATGTATGTAAAAGAAACGGAGGCAGCCAATCAATTGATTATAAAGATACAAGATAATCCGAATTTGTCAAATTCTGTCAAAGCAATGCTTGAAATAGAGTACCAAAACCAACGTTTTGTTACGCCGATAGATATGTATCCTTTCAAAGAAGTGATGCCGCCTGCCCATAAAGTTTATACCGCAAATTTGCGGAAAGATGTGAAGGTTGTGGGGATAAAAAGTCTGCAATAAATAGAGATAAAATGAGATTTTTTTTTGCACAAAAATCACTTTTCTGCGCAAAAAATAAAAAATAAACCATATCTTTGCAGCCTCAAATAATGAACACTATGGCAGAAATACATTTTTCGCAACTGATTTCCTACCAAGCCCGGAAATACGGCGACCGCACGGCTTTGTGCTACCGCAACGATGAACAGAACAAGTGGATTCCCATTTCGTGGAACGAATTTGACGCGCAGGTGCGCAATACGGCACGCGCGTTGTACGACAGCGGCGTGCAGGAAGAGCAAAACATCGGCATTTTTTCGCAAAACAAACCCGAATGTTTTTATGTCGATTTCGCACTGTATGCCAACCGTGCCGTTGCCGTGCCGATGTATGCCACTTCTACTGCCGAGCAAATCGAATATATTGTGAACGATGCGCACATTGACACTATTTTTGTGGGCGAGCAATACCAATACGACACGGCTATCGCGGTGCTGAAACGCTCTGCGGCGTTGAAAAAGATTATCGTTTTTGACAATACGGTAAAGATTGACAGCGAAAATTCCCTTTATTTTGCCGATTTTCTGAAAACAGGCGAAACTTCCGCCTCGCAAAACGAGATTGATGCCCGCACCGCCCGCGCCACTGCAGACGATGTGGCAACGCTTATGTACACCAGCGGCACCACCGGCGAGCCAAAGGGCGTGGTGCTGCCTCACTCGTGTTTCCTCGAAGCGATGCGCATTCACCCCATACGCCTGCCGTTTATGAACGAAAACGACACCTCGCTTTGTTTCCTGCCGCTCACACATATTTTTGAACGCGCCTGGAGTTATTTATGTCTTACATTGGGCGTGGTTATAAACATAAACCTGCGCCCTGCCGAAATACAACGCGCTGTAAGCGAAGTGCGCCCCACGATGATGTGCAGCGTGCCGCGTTTTTGGGAAAAAGTGTATGCCGGCATTCAGGAAAAAATAGAAGGTTACAGCCCTGTGATGGTAGGCATTGTGGCGTGGGCAATCGCGGTCGGCAAGAAATACAACATCAAATACCTGCGTGAAAACAAACGCCCGCCGCGTTTCCTGCGCTGGAAATACCGCGTTGCCGACAAATTCGTGTTCTCAAAAGTAAAAGAAACGCTCGGTATCGAAAACGGCGTGATGTTCCCCACAGCGGGCGCGGCGTTGTCCGAAAATATTTGTCAATTTTTCCGCGCGATAGGCGTTCCTATCACCATTGGTTACGGACTGACCGAAAGTTGTGCCACCGTCTGTTGCTTCGACAGAACGGATTACATCTTTGATTCAGCCGGAAAAATAATGCCCGATATACAAGTGAAAATCGGTGCGGACAACGAGGTTTTGCTCAAAGGCAAGACCATTTTCCGCGAATATTACAACAAACCGGAGGCAAACGCGCAGGCATTTACCGCCGATGGCTGGTTTCGCACCGGCGATGCGGGAAAAGTGGAGGGTGATACCCTTTTCATAACGGAACGCTTGAAAGATTTGTTCAAAACTTCCAACGGCAAATACATTGCTCCGCAGCAAATAGAAACGCGTCTTGCGGCGGACAAATACATTGAGCAAGCGGCAGTTATCGGCGACCAGCGCAATTATGTAACCGCGCTCATCGTGCCGAAAATTCCGCAGTTGCAGGAATATGCCAAAGATGAAAACATCGCCTGCGAAACAATAGAAGATTTGCTGAAACTCCCCAAAATTTACGATTTCATAGCCGACCGTGTCCGCGAGGCGCAAAAAGGAATGGCGACTTACGAGCAAATTAAAAAATTCTCGCTTATCGCCAAAGATTTTTCGCTCGAAGGCGGCGAACTGACCAACACGCTGAAAATAAAACGTATGATTATTTCCGAGAAATACAAAAAGTTGATTGATGCGATGTATAAATAAGTTTTAAACGCAGATTGCACGGATTTTCGCAGATAAAATGTAAAAAATCTGCGAAAATCCGTGCAATCTGCGTCATCTGCGTTCCTAAAAACTCAAATTCACGCCGCCAAAAACCGTAACGCCCGGCATCGGATAGCCGCTTACAATGCTATACTCCGTATCCGTCAAATTCTCGCCTTTGGCAAAAACGCCGAGCCATTTCAATGCCTGATACGACACTTTGGCGTTCAGCAAGCCGTAACTGTCTTTTTGCGGAGTTTGCCCAAGGGCTAAATACAAATTGTGAATGTATTGATAACTTGCGTTGAAATTCCACTTTTGCAGGCTGTATGTTGCGGACAAAAACGCTTGCTGTTCGGGGGCTGCCGGAATGGGATTTTTCAGGTGCATATAGGAATAATTTCCGTGCAATTTCAAGCCTTTAATCACTTGCCAGCGGGCAGATAATTCGATGCCTTTGTTACTGAAATTACCGGCATTAATCGGTGTTTGTTTGCCTGCTACCGGCGTTATTTGTATGATATTGTCGCCTTCGGCAATATAACCGGTCAGTTCTGCATAAATTTTTCCCTGCAAAAACGATTGTCCCACCGATATTTCATAGTTTATCAACTTCTCGGGCTTTAAATTCGGATTGGGATTTGGCATATTCAAAAAAAGTTCGCGAATGGTAGGGCTGCGGAAACCTTTTGAAACAGAGCCTTTTATTGTAGTGTGTTTCAGCGGTCGGTACGCCAAACCTGCTTGCGGCACCCACTCATTGCCGAAAACTTCGTTGTTTTCAAAGCGAATGCCTGCCGTCAGTGTCAATTTTTCAAATAATTCTTGTTGCGCCACGATGTAACCTGCTATTTCATAAACGGTGGTATCAATCGTTTCTTTGTTGGGGCGACTGCCTAAAGAATCATTCCAAACGTGTCCGCCAAAGGTTTTGAAATCCACGCCCGCCGTGATTAAATTCCCCTCAAACAATCGGAAATTTTGATACAGTGCTGCGCCGAAATTCTTGTCTTTTGAACGAAAAAGATAGTCGCGTTTCGCAAGCGGCACCGGCGGCATCACTTGCTGTTGGTTTGGTGGAACATTGGTAAATCCGTCATTAATCTCGTGATTGCCAAAGTTATAAAACAGTTTCAGCGCACCGTCTGTTTTGTCGAATTTATTTTCAAAAGTAGCCGAGCCGGCACCGCGAATAATGTTCGCGATATTGTCAAACATCGGCAGGGTAACCGTTCCCGGATTTTGCGCCTCATAATCGGCAAGGCTGAAATCGCCCCACAAGCGGAAATTCTTTGAAATATCGTAACCCGCCCGCACATAGCCGTTGGTGATGTTGAACGCCGAATTTCGGCGGTGTCCGTCTGTGCGGTCGTGGTTGATGGAGGCGAAAATGTCGAATTTATTTTTACGGAAACCGCCGTTTGCCTGATATTTCTGCGTGTTGTACGAGCCGTACATCAGGCGGGCGTTGGCGTTCCAACCTTCGCGGTTTTGCCGGCGCGTGATGATGTTAATCGCGCCGCCCATTGCGTTTGAGCCGTAGAGAATTGATGCGGGACCGCGCACCACTTCCACCCGTTCCACATCGGAGGCAACATAAGCATCGGGCAAATGATGCCCCATCACGCCCATATATTGCGGGTGTCCGTCAATGAGCACCAGCACTTCCGTAGTGGGCGAGCCGCCGATGCCGCGTAATGTGATGCCGCCCGTTCCGCCGGTGGAAACGCCGAAACCGGTAACCCCGCGCTCGGTAATGAACATACTCGGCACCTGCTCGCTCAACACCGGCAATAACGCCGATTCGCTGCTCTGTTCAATTTCCTCGCGATTGACTACCGAAATGGTCATCGGCACATTGTTTCGATTGACTTGCGAGCGTGTGCCGGTTACCACTACCTCGCTTAACTCAACACTATCCTTTTGCGAAAAGACTGATAATGAGGCTAAAATAAAGCCTGCTGATAAGATAAGTTTTTTGTTCATAGAAAAATTATCGTGTTATTAAATTATGAATTCGTGTTACTATTATTGCAAAAAAATAATGAATACTGTCTGACCCTTATTTTTTTGTCATTGTGGGCTTGACCTTTTGTTTTTTGTCATTGCGGGCTTGACCCGCAATCCCCATTCAAACGAGGGATTCTGACCTTCGTCAGAATGACAGACTGAAAAAGGGGATTGCGGGTCAAGCCCGCAATGACAGACCGCGAGCCTCTTCGTCTGCGCGTGTCATCACCAATTTTCCGTGCCTGATGCCTTTGAGCGAAATCAGTTTGTCGGACAATTCCGTCAGTTTGTACGACTGCCCGCGCACAGCAAAAACTTCAAAACAAGTGGTCGGCGAAAACAGAAACTGTTGCACCGACAGGATTTCGCGAAAATATTCCTGCTGAATTTTGGCAATTTTGTTGGTCAAATCGCGTTTTTCCGGATTATGAACTAAAATAACCGTTCCCGCCACGATGTTGTTGCATTGCCATTTTTTCTCCACGATGTTGCGCTCTATCAGTTGCCTGACAGCCTGCGAGCGGTTGGGGAAATTATTGGTTTTCACATAATTATCCAACGCCTCCAACAAATCGTTTTCCAACGAAACGCCAAATCTGGTTACTGCCATCGTGTTACTTTTTTATAAATTCGTGCGCAAAGTTAGGGGTTTAAAATGAAACGGCAAAGAAAAATAATAAAAAATGAAGACGTAACACGTTTTTGGAAACGTGTTACGTCTATCAGGAGTTTTAGAAATTAGTCCGATAATCTGTTTATTCCTTGATTATCTTTTTCGTAATGCTCTGACCATCAACAAATATTTTCACAAGATAAACGCCTGCGGGCAATGCGGAAATATTGATGGCACCGTTTTGTGAGGGCGAATAATTATTCGCCCCTACCGTGCGACCGGTTATATCCACGACCTCTATTTTTTCGATTTCATTCTCGGATTTAATGAAAATTTCGTCTTTAGTAGGGTTGGGGAAGATGGTAATGCCTTTTGCTTGCTGTTCTTCAATGCCGCTTGTTTTTGCTTTGAGTATAACCGAAACTGTACTATTGGCAGTAACATTCTCGATAGTAAAATGATACCTCTTTATTCCGTTTGTCGTTACGATAATATAAAAAACCGAATTGCCATTAACTAAAATCGAAGATACTTCATAACCATCGTTAGGTGTAACAATAAATTCTTGACTGCTGCCCGAAACAACATTAACAGCACCGCTCGGCGAAATATTGACATTGCTGATTTGCGGTACAGTAACAATGTATGTTGTAACAGGATTTTGCAATGTTGTAAAAGTCAATATACTGCCATCGACCTGTTGTGTAGTAGTAGTTGTTGTGGCATAAGCATAAAATTCGTATTCCGTGCCTGCTGTCAAACTTGTCAGGTTGCCGTTTGCAGAAGTTGTCCAAGCACCTGTGCCTTTTTTTCGGTACTTAAAGCCCTGTACACTGATTGTTTCCGTGCCTGCCGTAACGGTTTTGTTGAGTTGAGCGGAATTATTTGTAACCTGTGTTGCGGCTTTGGTGATAACGGTTGGCGGGGTTATAGTTGTGCAATTATAAGAAACATTTTTATCAACACTTAAATCGCTATAAATTGTACTGTTGTAAATTGCCTTTACCTTATAGTAATAAGTGTCGTTTGAAGGCGGTGTATCGGTTGTGCTTGTACCTGTAACATTTGATTTTATTAGCGTATAAGTTCCAGAAGAACTGGTACTCCTGTACACATCGTAACTTGCGGCTGCGGGAACGCTACCCCACGAGAGAGAAACCTGAGAACAATTGCTTGGTGCAAGGATATTATTGAGTAAGGGGGTGGACAGGTACCCTCTGTAAGTTAATGTAAATGAGCCGGAAATAATTAAACCGTAACCATCTCCTCCTACTTTTACATAGGCATCACCGGTATAATTAGATGGTGCTGTGCTACTCAGTGCTGCCCCATAACCATCATACACCTTAATTGCAATAAGATTTGTTATGTTGAAAGTATAATTTACACCTTGTTGTAAAGATACTTTGTACACCACACAACCATTGTCGCAATGGCGCGTTTCGCCATTTCTCTGTAGTGGGTCATATTTTGGTGCAGGCAACAATACTTCATCATAAAGAATTTCCTTTGTATATGTACCAGATGGATAACTGCTATACAAATCAGGCAAAACACGAAGTTTGGAAATGCCATTAAAAGGATATTCAGTGCCGTATGCGGGGTAAAAGTTCGGCTTACTTGCATTAGGGAAATATTCAATCGTTGGATTTGACATTCGGCTATTCACTGTCAGATTGCTGCAACCATAAAATGCTCCCCCTTCTATTGTAGAAACACAAGAAGGAATTGTTATCGAAGTCAAATTGGTGCAATTCATAAACGAAGTAACTCCTATTCGTGTAACTGTACTTGCTATTGTTACCGAAGTCAGATTGCTGCAATTCTTAAACGCATTATTACCAATGTTCGTTACACCTTCACCAATGATAACAGTTCTTATCGAACTACGCAAAGCGTACCAAGGCGGAGTGCCATTATCATTGCCGGCATACGAGAAATCTGCCATTTTGCCGTAACCACTACCAGTAATAGATAAAAGTCCTGTACTTGTGTTTAGAGTTGCAGTAATGTTAGAAGAGAGAATGGTTGAATGGTCAGCACACACATCTGAACCCCACGTTTGTCCCATTGCTTTGTTTGTAAAGGCACAAAAGCATAAAGCCGTCATAATTGAAATACAAATCTTTTTCATAGTAAAATAATTTTTTGATTGTTAATTAATATTATTTGTTAGCATTTATGGCAGTCGCTATTCTGTGTATGATTGTGGCAGTTTGCCTGTCGTCTATTTTTCTTCATTTTTGGACATAAAAAATAGCGGACTATATCCGCCACGAGGTTCTGACTACCATTTAACAAGATATAAGCCCGCATAATGCGAGCGTTATACTTATTCTCGTTAAATAGTTAAAAGTTGTCAGACTTTCGTGGCAAGAATGCGTAAAAACGCTATTTTTTTCGTACGTCTTGCGTAATTTCTTACGCGGTTATTTTTTCTGTTTCGTTATAATGTTTTGGTATTAATAGTTGAATTTTATTTTTTCCGGATTGCTTCGGACATTTCGATATAAACTCTAATATGTTGGTTAAAAACTTGTAATGTAATTGTACTCATATTTTTTCTTCATAAAATTACGACTGCAAAAGTAGATATTATTTTTTGTTATTCAAATTATTTCTTCAAAAATTTTGCTTTCATCGCAGGTATCAATATTTTTTTCAATAGAGTTTATAATAGAGTTTATATAGAATAAGACATTTTTGATTTTCTGGATTGCTTCGGAAATACCTCGCAATGACGTACTGCTATTGGGTTTCGCGTCATTGCGAGGTATTTCCGAAGCAATCCAGAAAGAAATAAAATTCAACAGACTGCTTATGTAGCGATAACGGAATGCGGGGTTTGACAGTTCGACTTCGCTCAATGACCGGTGGCTGAGCGAAGTCGAAGCCTTTATTTGCAGGGCTGAGCAGCAATTCAAAACAGTTTTCTAAGCATTTGCATTTTCCTCAGCAATCCGATGTTTAAATTTATTGTACAAAAACGAAATCCCCAGCAACAAAACACCCAAAGCCACAAACACAACCGTTTTGGCGATGGTGTCCAAATGCGAGATGTCGTAAAAGAACAGTTTGACAAGCGTAACGCCAAACAGCGCAATGGCACTGATGCGGAGGTATTTTTTCTGTTTCAGAATGCCCAACGCGATGAGTGCCAGCGAATAAATGCCCCAAAGAATACTTAAACCGATTTTGTAGGACTGCACGCCGGCAATGTCGAGCCAATGGATAAGTTCGCTGCTGGCTGTCCAAAGAACGGCTATGTGCAGGAGTATTTCGGCGGGTATGGATAAGGACAGTTTGCGGGCTTGACGGTAAATGATATACAATATCGCTGCTGCAAACAGACAGGCAATGTAGCGAATACCAATATTGAAAAACGAAGGCTCTATGAAATAGCATTTGCGCAGTTCGCTCAAACTATACAGCCCGACAGTCAGAAAAATAATAACCGCAAAAACATTCAGCCCGAGCAAAACGTACGAAAATGTTTTATTTTTCAATTTCCAAAAATTAAATGCCGATAACGCCGAAGTGAAAAACAGGGTGTAGCATACAAGCCAAATGTTCCGAAAATAAGGATTAGCATCTGTAAAACAAAAATATATTTCCGCAAAAAAAGCATAATACAATGCAATAAGCCCCGCAATCGCTGCCGTTACCGGAATAATTTTGTCCAAGTCATCGGGCAAAATTCTCGCCCATTCTTTCGGAAGAGCCGTAGCGGGATATTTCCGGCTGATGAAAACGATAAACAGTGCCGCCGCCACAAAAAGCAGCGAGCCGAGCAGCCAAACGTTGATAAACACAGGCTCGTTGCTGCTGCGCCTAAACCAATCGATGAGGAGGCTCACACAAGCAAGCACAAGCGGCACAAAAGACATTTTTTCGTACACCGGCGCGGCTTTTGTGCGCCCAATCCAAAAGAGCAGAGCCGCCTCGCCCACCCACAGCAGCGTTATCCCACTGCCGCTCAACTGCACCGGAACGGCGATGGTAACGAATATCAGCATCAACCCGATGACGAGGTAAAAAAGATTGCGGTCTGCAAGTTTCCGCCGGTAAATCAGTACGCCAACGGCAAAATGAACAGCGGCGTTTATCAGCGTGAAAAGCCCGAGCAAGTGTTCGGCATTACTGTTGAGCGTGGCATAGTTGTATCCGTAGAAAATAAAGGTGTTGGCGAGCAGCACGGCAATGTCGCCCGCATTGTATTTGTGCTTTCCGAGCAGTTTGTAGCAAACGAACATAGCATAAAACGTAACAAAGAAAATGCTCGAAAAAACAAGTTTTATCGTAAAATAAGCATTATCAAACACATTGACATACCAAACGACATAAATAAGCCAAGTGAGCGCAAAGGCGGCATAGAACAGCGATTTCCAATATTTGATGAAGGACAATGCCAAAATGCCCAGGTTGATGATGGAAACATAAATGAAAAGTGTCAGCACATCGCCCGAATTGTTGCCGAGCAGCAGCGGAACGGCATACGCGCCCACCATTCCGATATGCGCAATCACTTGCCGGTCGTAGCGCAGGGCGGCAAGCGCGGTGAAAACCGTGAAAACGAACATCAGCGCAAACGCCGCCGCCTGCGGAATGAGGGCGTAAAATTCGTAAGCCGAAAAGGTGATGAAATACATTATCGCCATTGAGCCGCTGAGCAAAACGGCACTGAAATTGACATATTTTTTCCGCAAATAGAAAGCCGTGCCGAGCAGTCCGATGCCGAACAGATAACCGATGATAATCCGCGCAGTCGGACTAATCAACTGATGGTCTATGGAATATTTTGCGCCGATGGCGATGCCGATAACGGTGATAATGATGCCGATTTTGCTTATCAGGTTTTCGCCGATAAACTTTTCGATGTCGGATTTTTCTTTTTTCTTTACGGGTTGCGGTTTCGGCGCGGGCGGCGTTACCACCGTTACCACCGGCGCGGGTTTGGGCGCGGCGGGTTTCACTTCTGTGCGTTGCAAGCGGGCAATTTCGCTACGCAGAGCGTTGATTTCTTCCGTCAGGTGCGACTGCCGCGCCGACAAATGTTCGAGGCGTTCCGCCAATGTGTAGAGTGTGTCCATAGTATTAATTAATTCAAGTTGCTATTTATAAAAGTTCAAAGTATATACAAAAATAAACATAATCACTTTAATCAAAAACCCTTTATCAGTTACGGCATGAATGCTCATAGGAAAACATTTTTTA
>JAISJU010000122.1 GCA_031261165.1 Prevotellaceae bacterium | reverse complement strand
CACTTTCTATTGATAGAAATACCTCTTTCTATTGATATATACCTCTTTCTATTAAGAGAAATACCTCTTTCTATTAAGAGAAATACCTCTTTCTATTGATATATATACCTCTTTCTATTGATAGAAATACCATTCTCTATTGATATACAATGAATGCCAATCACGAGTTGAAAAATGTATTTTTTGCCCGATAGGGCATTCATATCAATAGAAAAGATGGTTTGTTTAGTCTTTTTCCCCGTAGGGGATACACAAAAAATAACTATTGTGAATGTCCTACGGACATTTTAGGTAAATATAGATATTGTTATTCTATTGATATGCAAGTCCTAACGGACTAACTCAACCCGTGATTTGCATAATTTATATATTTTGCCTTTCTTCATTTATTCTATTTTTTTCAGCCTGCAAAAGTAAAGTTTTTTTATTTATAAAAAAACACTTATCTTTGGCACTTCAAAATAAATGAATGTAATTATTCATTTATTCAATCACATTCAATTATTCATTCATTCAATTATTCAATTATTTATGTTTCTTCTCGGTTACGACATCGGCAGTTCATCGGTTAAGGCGAGCCTTGTGAATGCCCAAACAGGCGAGGCAGCCGCAAGTGCCTTCTTCCCCAAAAAGGAAATGGAAATCAAAGCCCACCGTGCGGGCTGGGCAGAACAATCGCCCGATTTGTGGTGGGAAAACCTGAAACTTGCCACGCAAGAGGTCATCGCACAGGCAAAAGTCGCCAAAGAGGACATCAAAGCCATCGGCATTTCCTACCAGATGCACGGCTTGGTGCTGGTGGATAAAGACGACCAACTGCTGCGCGATGCCATTATTTGGTGCGACAGCCGCGCTGTGCCTTATGGCGCAAAGGCTTTTGACGAAATTGGTTGCGACTGTTGCCTGTCCGGTTTGCTCAATTCGCCGGGTAACTTTACACTGTCGAAACTCGCGTGGGTAAAGGAAAATGAGCCTGCACTGTTCGACCGCATAAAATATTATATGTTGCCGGGCGACTACATTGCTCTGCGGCTTACAGGCGAGGCGCGTACTACGGTGTCGGGATTGTCCGAAGGCATTGCCTGGGATTTTTCCGCGAATGCGCCTGCTCGGTTTTTGTATGATTATTTCGGATTTGATACGGCACTTATACCCGAAATCGCGCCTACTTTCGGCAATCAGGGCAATTTGACCGCTGCTGCTGCCCGCGAACTCGGTTTAGCGGAAAGCACGCCGATTACTTACCGCGCCGGCGACCAGCCGAATAACGCCCTTTCGCTCAATGTCTTCAACCCGGGCGAAATAGCGGCTACGGCAGGTACTTCGGGCGTGGTGTATGGCGTGAATGGAGATGCGAAGTTTGACCCATTGTCCCGCGTTAATTCCTTTGCGCACGTCAATCATACGGAAAAAAACACACATGTTGGCGTACTGCTATGTATCAACGGCACAGCCATTTTGAATACGTGGATTAAAAACAATGTCGCGCCCGAAGGCATCAGTTATGCCGAAATGAACGACCTTGCAGCAGGCATTCCGATTGGCTCTGATGGGGTGAGCATTACGCCTTTTGGCAACGGTGCCGAGCGCGTGCTGTGCAATGAGGAACGCGGCTGCAGCATCAACGGCATCAACTTTATCCGGCACGGAAAAGCGCACTTGATACGCGCCGCACACGAGGGCATTGCTTTCTCGTTCAAATACGGTATGGACATTATGAACGAGATGGGCATTGAAACAAAAACCATTCGCGCAGGACACGCCAATTTGTTTTTAAGTCCTATTTTCCGCCAAACATTGAGCAACGTTACCGGCGCAACGATTGAACTTTACAATACTGACGGCTCTATCGGCGCGGCTCGCGGTGCAGGCATCGGCGCGGGCATTTATAAAGATGAAAAAGAGGCGTTCGCTACTTTGAAGAAGATTGCCGTTGTAGAGCCGCAGGCAGCGGATATTGCTGCAAGCGTGGAGGCTTACAACAAATGGTTAAGTTATTTGAAATAACTTTGTGTTTTTTAACCGCAAAGGACACAAAGATTTTTCGCAAAGTTCGCAAAGAGCAATAAAGCCGCAGGCAACTTTGTGCCCTTTGCGAAAAACCTTTGCGCCCTTTGCGGTAAAATATAAAACTAAAATCTTAACAAATTAAACTATTATAATTATGGAAAAGAAACTCACCAAATCAAGAAACAAAATGTTATCCGGCGTATGCGCAGGCTTTGCCGAATATTTCGGTTGGGAAGTATCCGTAACACGCGTTGCTTACGCAGCATTAACCCTTTTTACGGCATTTTCGGGTGTCATCATTTATATCGTTGCCGCAATCGTTATGCCCAAAGCAGAGTAAAGAAACAAGAGCCAAGAAACAAGAGCCAAGAATCAAGACTTTAAGTATCTTGACTCTTGGCTCTTGATTCTTGTTTCTTTACCGAATAAGCACTTTTTGCGCTACGTCATTGCAACAAACAACATAATATCCGCTTGACAATGGTATGGATATTTCCGAAGACGATGTGCAAGTAGCCAAATAATGGACAATGCCGTCAATGCCGATTATTTTCACCAAAGCCCCTTTGGGCGCGTTGCGAATAACGACCGAATTGTCTGTTGTAAATATGTTTATGCCTGTTTCGATACTTGTCGTTGCCGTGATAATATCACTGCCGGACTGATACACCCGCACCCAATCTATCTCTGTGGTGCAAGTCCATTGATTGGGATTGTTGCCTGCCGTAATATTGCCGCCGTAGGTAGCATCGCCGCCCACGCCCGCGCTGAGGATTATGTAAAACGGATTTTCAAACGGTCGCCATTTGGAGGCGTGCGACTGCCACACTCCGTTGTCTTCTTCTATTTTATTGAAATTGAAACCTGCCTTATTAACGTGTTTTCCCAAATCATTGGTTTGATTTTCGCCACACCAACTTTCGTCATAATAATAAAAAACGTGATAAACATCTTGGTCAACATAAAATTCTATACGGTCTTCGTACCAATTTATTCCGTAAATATGCCAATCCGCACCGAGCAAGTTGGCTTTGTCTTCGGTCATATCTGCACCACCGCATCTGCCTACATTGTGGTATTGTATGTTTCTGTTCAAAGGATTGTAAATGCTGCCTGCGTGAGCGTGATTACCATCGCCGCCCCATTGGTTGTTGTTCCATTTCCAAGCGTGATGAACAGAGCCGAGATTATATTGCGGATACATACCGTTGTACTCGAAAATATCTATCTCGCCGCCCTGAGGCCACATTAATTCTTGATTCCCGTTGTATTTGCCGTTGGGCATCAACCAAAAAGCAAATCCCCTACCCTTTTCGGTCATATTGACAGTTCTTATCCGCGCCTCAATTTTACCGAAAGTAAAAGCCTGCTTGTCCTTTGTGTTAAGTCTGCCGCTTGTGTATTCTCTCGCTTGGCTTGGATTATTTCTTTGCGTTCTGATTTTTAGCGTTCCACCGCTTACCTCCACATTTGCTTGGTCAGTTGTGGCATAATCACGTTGCCCTGTTCCCCAGCCCCAATCGCCGTTGCCGGTTTCAAAGTTCCAAGTGTCCAAATTAAGTCCGGTTTCAGTGTCGGCGTTGGAATATCCACCGTCAAATTCGTCAGACCACAGCAAAGAATAGCCCGAATATTCCTGTGCAGATATTGCGCTTGCAGATATTAAAAAAGCAAACGATAATATTGTTTTGTTCATTGTTATAATTATTGAATACTCAACCAGTTCAAACAAAGCACTCCTTCGGTTACTTTCATTCGCAAAATGTGTTTTCCTTTTGACAATTGAATATTTGTCGCATTTGTATCCCATTTATATTCCTGTCCCGTTTTGGGATATGAAATAGTTGTAACCTCATTGCCATCAATAAACACATCTGCTTTTGAATCGCGAAAACAAGCATAACGGGTTGTCAGCGTATATGTTTTAGTTACAGGAATATTGATTTGATATTCTACCCACTGCTTGGGAACAAAATCAAAAAGTTCCAACGTTCCTTCCTCGTCTGTAGTAGGACGCATCGAAGGACCGGACATAAAACCACTCGCACCGATACTGTCGGAAACGCAAGTAGCATTAAAATGTTCCGCCTCAATCCGTTGTCCGACAATGTACCAAAGATTTTTGTCCTGTGTAGACATATTGACAAAAACTTTACCCAAATTCGTCAGTTCGTTAGGTCTCTCGGTTAGCAAGTGCATATAAGGATAAGCAGTAGTAGCCTCGTCATTACGGGGAATAAACCACGCATAGCGCAACACATCAGGGTCTGCCTCCATATAACTGATAATATCGCACATATATTTCATTTGAGAAGCGAGCGTTACGCTATTGCCGTCATAAGCGCAAAACTCGGTTACCCATATCGGCTTTTTGTATTTTTTAAAGCGTTCAATAAAGGTTTTCATTGCTGCTGCACTCGGCATATAGCAATGTATGGCAATACCTTCTACATCGCTCAACGGAACTAATTTAAAAAAATCATCTAACCATTTTACAGGGTCTTCATATCCTGTCATATTTCCGTAATTCACTGCCGGCGAAATGATTTTCAAATTAAGTTCGTTTGCTATGGCTTTTAGTTTTGGCCATCTTTCGGCTGCTTGTTGTGGTGTAAGATTACAAGATTCCGCACCGGTCAAATTTGGTTCATTATAGCCCAAAATATATTTACATTCAGGGTGGAGGGCGATGTATTTGCGCAATTCCGTTTCATTCACACCATTCCAAGCCATCGGAAAGAAGTCTAACTTGTGTTCTGCAAACGGTGCGTCTAACCATTCGGATTGATTGATTGCCCAATTATACGACCACGAAATAGCGGGCGCAAGTGCATCAACATCTCCCTTTACCTGGAAGGTAAAGGATACGCCTTTTTTCGGACTGCGTGCCTGTTCGGAAAAGGTACTTGGGTATGTTCCGTCATCACCGCCGTTGTTGTTTTTGTCTTCATCTTTGCAGGCATATACCATCAAAAGACAGAATGAAATAACTGATAATTTCTGTAATGTTTTCATTTTCTTATTTATTATTTTTTTGTTTTCTGGATTGCCTCGCTATCGCTCGCAATGACGAGAGCGGGAATAACGTTTGTTTGTTTTTTGCTGAATATGCAATACTCCCGCCTCCGTCATTGCGAGCGATAGCGAAGCAATCCAGAAAAAACTTAACTTTGTTACAGGCAGGGCTGTCAAACCCTGCCTGCTACTTATGAAAAAAGACTACTATTTTTTGTAAATAAATACAGCATCAAAGTCCAAAGTTTTTGCTGCCGCACCTGCCATAAAGGAAAACAAATTGGTGTCGGTAACCGAATTTGTGTAAGCAAATGTCGAATTTCCCGGCAAATTTAACAGGTCGCTAAACTTAATGTCATATTCGTGCCATTCGCCGTCTTTGGGCAATGTAGCAATAGAATAAACCGTACCTTCATTAGTCGGGAAATTATCGCCAATGGCAAATTTTAATTCAACATTATTACCTGCCGGAAGCCCAAAGAATGCAGAAGAAGTTGAAGTTGCATTACCTTTAATCGCAACGTGGAAATAATAATCACCAGGATTATCGGTAATACGCTTCAAAGTTGTATACGGAGCCACCGGAGTAGTTGTTTTATCATTACCGTTAAATTCAAAATTCGACAAATAAATACCCGCGCCAGAATATCCTGCTTCCGAATTTACAGAAACAGATGTCCAAGGTTTCACTACGCCGTAGAAGTTGGGACCGTCTGAAGCCTTAAATTCATAAGAGTTGTCCCATACATACAGTTTCTTTGTCAAATCATCAGGACCTAAATCCTGTACAATCTTGCTTGCAATTTTTGCACGAGAAGTTTCGTCCAGGAATATTACAAAATATTCCGAGCCTTGCAACGAAGGGTGTAAAGTGGGGTCAACAGTGCCTTTTTCTGTTACGGTTACATCACAAGAGGCAGGTGTCAAGCCGCTTACTGTAGCAGTTACGGTGGTGCTGCCTTTTTTAACACCGGTTACCTTACCATTGTTATCAACAATAGCGACTGTTTCATCTGTTGATTTCCAGGTTACAGCCGCTGTTGTTCCTGCGGGGGTAAACAATACCTGCAAAGTGGAAGAACTACCCTCTTCTACAGATAAGGCGGGTTTTGACAAACTAATACCGGTAGGAGTTCCGCCACCTTCTTCTTTTTTGTCTTTTTTACAAGATGTCGCAGACATCAAGATTACTGCGGCACTGAGTGCCAAATAAAAAATCTTTTTCATAATAATAAAATTTTAATAGATTAGTAAATAATAAGTTATAAGTTTAAAAATAGTTTTTATGTTTATTCTCTTTGTCTGGCGCAAGTCTGCGACTTGTGCCATTTATGGTTTTAAGTTTTTTCAGACTTTCCAAGTTTTCAAAACTTGGAAAGTCTGAAATCAAATCTTTATCTCGGATTTAAATCAATTTCTTTGCTCGGAATGGGGAAAAGTTCATCGCCGTCTTTAAACTCATTCATATGCGTACGCACTTCGTCTGTTTCGGAGGCGCGATAGGCGTTCATCACTTCTTTGGCAACACCCCAACGGCAGAGGTCAAACCAGCGATGTCCTTCCATTGCGAGTTCCACACGCCGCTCGTGGCGAACGGCTTTGCGCAAATCGGCTTGGTTGTCGGCATAAGACAAGTAAGGAAAGGCAGGTAAAATGCTTTCCGCGCCACGCGCTCTTGCCCGCACCTGTTCCAACGCATTTTTGGCAGCCGCCAAATCATTAGTTTCCGTGCAAGCCTCTGCATACATCAGCAGCACATCGGCATAACGGATAACTTTGTTGTTGAGTGGACCGCGGGATTCGTGTGTTAATGTGATTGGCTGTCCGCCGGCGTCATACATTCCATATTTCCGGTTCAGATAACGGCTGCCCAGATAAATTTCTTCATTCGGATTTGTAATCAATGTGTCGTGTGGGTTTAAAATAGCCGCATCGCGGCGCGGGTCGCCTGTTTCAAACTCATCATAGAGGTTTTGCGTAGGCTTGTTGAAGCCCCAGCCACCGCCGAGATTAGACGAGCGCGAACGGACAAGTATCGTGGTAAAAGTACCGCGCGTAAATCCGTTGCCTTCGTTATAGTCGCTTGTAGGGTCTACCGTGTATTGTATTTCAAATACTGATTCCGCACCGTTTTCACCTTCTAATGTAAAATTATTGGCATAATTATCAATCAAATGGTATTCGTTTGAGGCAATGATGGAATCGCCCCATTTTTTTGCCTCCGGATAATTGTGCGTGTATAAATTGGCTTTCAGCAACATTGCCTGTGCTGCCCCTTTCGTGGCACGCCCCAAATCGGCAGCGGTATATTTGCTTTTTTTCCACAAATATTTATTGGCATCTTGCAAATCATTGATAATGAAGTTATACACCTGTGCTGCGGGCGTATAAGACTGTTTCCATTCGGCTGACGACAAAATGGGCTTATCTACCAACGGAATATCGCCGAACACGCGCACCAAACGGAAATAATACAATGCCCGCAGGAATTTCAGTTCGCCGATAAGACGGCTTTGAATTTCCGCTGTCATTATGGTGTCGGGCGACATTTTGGGAATTTCCTGCAAAGCGAGGTTGCAACGTGAAATTCCCTGATATTGACCACGATAAAAATCCAACAAAAAGTCATTATTGTTGATGGTTTTGAAGTTTTCCATATCATAGACCGATGCCATATCGTCTATGGTTTGCCCGCCTTTGAGAGCATCGTCAGACACGACATCGCCGATAAACCATTCACTGTAAAAGGTTTTATTGTATTCCCATTGCAAAGGCACGTATGCACCATTGACAGAGAATATTGCTGCTTCGCCCGAAGTAAAAAAGTCTTCGAGTTTGGTAGTGCCGGGCGTTTGTTCTGTTGTCCAATCTTCGCAGGCAGTAAAAGAAAGTGCCAATGCCAAGATGCTTGTGTATATGAATGTGTGTTTCATTTTCGTTTTATGTTAATTATGAAAATTCTGTATTTTGTTCATTTTAAAAATCCATATTCACTCCAAAGGTAAAAGTTCTTGCCTGCGGATAGTTGCCGTTATCAATGCCACTGTTACCACCGACTTCGGGGTCATAGCCGGTGTATTTGGTAATGGTGAAAAGATTGTTTGCCGAAACATAGAAACGACAACGTTCTATATACGCCTTTTTTGAAATGTTTTTGGGCAAAGTGTAGCCGAGTTGTATATTTTTCAATCGCAGATACGCTCCATCTTCTACAAACCGGCTTGTTGTTACATCTCTATTGTTTCTCGGATTACCAAGCGGATTGGGAATGCTGCCGTCAGGGTTAATTAAGGCTTGCCAATCCACACCCCTGCTTTCCATACTTGTTTTCATTTCGTCAGAATAATCCACCCAAACATCACGCATCGTGGTACTCAAAGTTGCATCGTTTCCGCTGCCTTCGGTGCGGTGGCGCACGGCATTGTATATTTTGTTGCCATATACGCCCTGAAAAAAGACTTGCAAATCAAAACCTTTGAAATCAACACCTAAATTAAGACTGTAGGTCAGCCAAGGGAAAGGATTGCCGAGATTGGTTTTGTCCTTATCGTCTATTTTCCCATCGCCGTTTAAATCTTTGTATTTGGCATCGCCGGCGTGAACATCTGTGCCATTCCACAAATGCTGCGCTGCTTCGGCATCCGAACGGTAAATACCTTCGTATTCATAGCCCAATATCGTGTATAGTGGTAATCCTTCATCACATATTGTTCTGTGGTCCCAATCGCCCCATACAGGCGCACCACCATTGAGAGCCGTCAGTTCATTTTTTACAAAAGATACGTTTCCGCCCACGTTATAGTTCCATTCACCGATTTTGTTGCGGTGTTCTAATGTGATTTCTACACCCTGATTGCGTACGGTGCCGACATTTGCCACGGGGTCATAGCGGTTTCCTACAAAGGCGGGGGCAGTTACTGTAATCAGCATTTCTTTTGTATCGCGGTTATAAAATTCGACTGTTCCACTTAACAAACCTCGCCAAAATCCGAAATCAACACCAAAGTTCCAAGTTTCGGTGGTTTCCCATTTACAGTTATCATTGACATAAGACAACACTGCCGCGCCGTGTACCAAGTCCTGATTGACACCAAAAGGATAACCGGTAAAGATATTGCTGCCCTGACTGATGTTCAATCGAGCGGCATCTTGGGTAACTTTTTCATTGCCGATTTGTCCCCAACCGGCACGCAGTTTCAGGTTATCCAATTTCTTAAAATCTTTCAAAAATCCTTCTTCGTTGATGCGCCAAGCCAATGCTACAGAGGGAAAATAGCCCCAAGTGTTTAGCGGAAATTTGCTTGTAGCATCAGCGCGAAAAGTAACTGTAGCCATATAGCGGTTGTTGTAAGCATAGTGCGCCCGCCCGAGCAACGAGAACATTCGGGTACGGTCTACGCCATCGTTTGCCTTCGATTGGTCTTCAGTAGTGTTTTTCAGATACCAGTTTCTTTCCACAGGATTAAGAATACTTGCCCCTGCGCCGCCGGTGGTGTAATAATTCCATTCTTCTCCTGTTTGTCCCGCCATTACGCTGAAACTGTGTTTATTTATCTGTTTGGAGTAGGTCAAAGTATTTTCCCAAGTGAGCGTTTGATAGCGTTTCAGGTCTATAGCCAGAAAGTTTTTATCCTGTTTGTCGGAACTTGAATACACATAAGCATCTTTGAACGTTTTATCTTCGTTGTTTGCCAAGTCAATACCGATGCTCGAATGCCAAATAATGTCTTTTATCGGCTGTATGTCGGCATAAATATTGCCTACCCAACGCTGTACTTTGTTGGTCGGGTGTTGGTTTTTCACCATTGAGAGCGGATTGACCACTTTTTTGAAATTTGATGAAGCAGAAATTTGTCCGCTTAAATCTTTTTCTTTATTATTGACCGAACCGGCTGGATAATATGCAGGGTCCCAAGGTGCCATTGCCAATGCTGCAGACAGGATTGACGCGCCTGGACTTGAGTTGTTGTTCATTGCATTGCGCCCCGTGCTATTGACAAAAGAAAGATTTTCGCCGATTTTCAACCACTTGCGCACCTGATTTGAACTGTTGAAACGCAAGGAAAAGCGTTCATAATTCGAGCCGATAATCGTACCGTCTTGATTAAAGTAACTTGCACTGAAGGCATAACGGCTTTTTTCCGTTCCGCCGTCTATAGACAAGTGGTAGTTATGTATTAAAGCATTCTTTTTAAATACCTCGTCTTGCCAATCGGTGTTGATGACGGAATAATCAATGCCATCGGGATTTGCTGCCGTCTGTATGAGTGGAAAGTAAGGTTCAGTTCCCATCATATAGGCACTGAGCCATTCATTAAATCCCCTATCCTGGTAATATTTGATTTGCGATGCTTGCGGGTTGAGCCGCAGTTTGGTTTCCGCCATTTCTTTGCTACCCATCAGGTCAAGTTTATTCCACCGGTTTTGAAGTCCCCAATAAGCATTAAACGAAATGTTTGCTTTGCCTTCTTTACCTCTTTTGGTGGTAATCAGCACCACGCCGTTTGCACCGCGCGAGCCATAGATAGCAGTTGCGGAGGCGTCTTTCAATACTTCGGTACTTTCGATGTCCTCAGGGCTTAAATAGCCTATTTCGGTGGTAATCAAACCATCTACCACATAGATGGGGCGGCTGTCATTCACCGTACCGATACCGCGAATGCGCACTTCGGCTGCTGCGCCGGGCTGTCCGCTGCTGGCGTTTACGGTTACGCCTGCTACGCGACCCTGCAAGGCTTGGTCAACGCCTGAGGCTGGCGATTTTTTCAGTTGCTCAGGTTTCACAGATGAAACGGCACCGGTGAGGTCGCTCTTTTTCATTGTACCGTAACCGATGGCAACGACTTCGTCTAATTCGTTGACATTTAAAGTCATTTTTACATTGATAGTTCCGCTGCCGGTTACCTTTTTCGTTTGCGACTCATAGCCCATATACGAAATTACAACCGACTTTCCTTCCAGCACATCAAGCGAATAGTTGCCGTCTAAATCTGTTTCTGTTCCCGTAGTTGTTCCCTGTATTACTACGGCTACCCCTACTAAGGGCTGATTATCATCGGCATCTATTATCACGCCCGATACTTTATACTGTGCAAACGACAGCGACAAGGAGGCGAGCAACAAAAAACCAACTGTGAATAATTTCTTCATATCAAATTATATTTTTTGATTAACAAATGAATGGTCAAAAGTACATACTATATCTGTGTTCTCATTCTATTTTTTCTTCATAAAAACTCAATAAAAACGGTTTTCATCTTTCATAAAAACTCAATAGCAAAACAGTAAAATATTTGAAATTCAATGATTTAATAATATATCATTATACAGTGTATCACTATATATGTTATACAACATATTTACTGCTGCTTTTTTCTTCTCTGTTTTCCTGTAAATTTATGAATTTACTTTTCGGATTAGTAAGACGTAACACGTTTTTGAAAACGTGTTACGTCTTTTCATTTACTAATCCGGAATTTCAATCAATGTTCTATTTCTTTACAAACTTAACCGTTTGTCCTTCTACATTGAGGAGGTAGAAACCTGCATTCAAAGCGGATACATTCACTGCGCCGCTCGTTTGCTGTATGCTTACGGTTTTGCCTGCAATGTCGGTAATGCGTACTTCCGTCAGACCGGCAAGACCGGCGATGTTCAAGATGTCGCTTGCCGGATTGGGATATACGCTGAGCGTATTGCCTGTAATCGTTGCGATGCCTGTTTCTTCGCCTTCTTCGCCGCAAATAACGAGGTCAGTAATCTGAATATCGCTGTTTGCTTCATTTCCACCAAAATCGAAGAGAATTTGGAAAATATTACTGTTAAGCGTTATCCCTTCGAGCGAATACGTTTTTGTACCATCAACCGCTTCTCTTGTAAATTCAACAAAATCGTTGTCTGAATATTCAAACCATTTTGCGTAAACATTAACATTCTTATTTGTTTTTACTTTAAAAGAAATATCATAAAGTCCACCTTGTCTGTTGATGATTTTTTCTGTCGGTAAAATTCTGAATTGTGCCTGCCAATCACCAAAAGTTGCATCACCGAGATGAATTTTAACAGTATCATTACTCAAATCAAATGTATAATTCTCGCTTGGTGCCCAATTTGGTGCAAAATATGGTGCAGTCAGTTGTGTTTTACCATAATTTTCATTCGGAGTTTGGTCAATATATGTATGAGTTGCATCGCCTTTAATCAAAGTATGATTTTTCGGTTCTGTCTGCAAGAAAAGATTACAAACATAAGGCTCTTGGAAATTCCAAGTATAAGCATCGGACAGCAGTGAATTGAGAATAACGTCATCATCGCCGATAGCCTGTACTTTTACATAATAAGTTCCATAAGCATTTTCTCCCATTTCTACCACAGAGCCGATTACAAAGTCGGGTAAAGTTACCAACGCTGTTTCGTCATCTGCATTTTGATAAACGGTAACAATGTAACTCAATGCGGCGGGTACGGCAGCAAAGGTCAGTTTGTTTTCGGTGTTTATGTTTAAACCTGTGGGTGTAGCCAATGGCGCAATGATGTCAAAAGCAACGCTTTCTGATGACACTTCAGACGAAATAAAGGCAGCGGCATTGCCTATTGCCTGCACTTTGGCGGTGTAATGTCCCGGAACTTCGTAAGTAATGGCATTGCCCGAAGTAAATTCAGGTTGCGTATAAACCAATTCCCCCTGCAAGTTATAAACCAAGACTGTGAAAGACGCAGCATCATCTGAGCCATCGAAAGTCAATGTGGTTTCATCTGCTGCAAGACTTTCCGGTTTGTCTAATACTGTGGCTTCGCCTGAGCAGTTAGAGCCGTAGATGTATGGGGTGGCGAATGTTAATGTGGGCCACAAGTCATCAAGCGCAGAGGGGGACTCGAGCGGAAGAACTCTATATTCAACCTGTCCGCTGTAAGTTATTTTAAGACCGGGCTGCAAAGTTATACCGGGTTTTGCCCTGAAAGTTTGAGTATTGCCCAAATTGTCGCCAACTTTTTCGAGCAACATCGTAGCGGGAATGCCTTCGATTGAAAAGCCTGAAAGTTGCATTCCGTTAGCACGGAAAGCCACTTCGGTATCCACATTTTGTGGTGCTTCGTTTTCGGTTACTTCGATAGTCGGATATTTTGCACTCTCGATTGTAACAACAATTTGTCCGTCAACATCGGTTTCCCATTTCCAGTAAGATGCGTCTTTGTCGCTACCGGCAGCGGTGTTTCCATCGCCGTTTATATCAATTTCGTAGTTGCAATATACTGATTGCGGAACAGTTTGCGGAACAGTGTAATTTACAGTCCAAGCAAATGTTTCGGATTCTTCCGATTGAATAAGATTTGCTGCATTTGTCGGGTCTGGAACAGCCACTACTGTTACGTCAAATGTTCCGGGGAATCCGAATGTTAAGGCATCTCCCGATGCTATGGGATTTGCTACAAAAACACGTGTTGTTCCAAGATAAATGTATGCGATATAAGACGTTGCATCGTCTACTTCGTCAAATGTGATAACGTTATTTTCGTCAACCGATACATTTTCAGGAGTAGCAAGCGGCGTATATACTATATTTTCGCAATTCGTTCCATAAGTGTAAGTTGTATTGAGGGGAGGCCACAAATTTGTATTTTGCGGTGTGCTGCCAAGAGTTTGATACAAAAGATTGGCGTTGTATTTTATTGTCAAGCCCAGCGGAAGAGTAACGTCTTCTTTTGGGGAAATAACACAAACTTTGTCGTTGCCCTGCAACAAAGCAACTGTAATGTAAGTAGCCCCGTTTGGCGCTTCGGAATTGCCAAGCGTAAAGCCTCCTATTTGAAGCCCCGTGTCGCGGAAATGCGCATCGTTTCCTGCAGATTCGTCAATAGTTACATAGATTTTTCCGTCAGCCCGAGTTTCCCAAGTCAAGAAAATATCATTATCTGTACCGACAGCGGTGCCGCCTACCGGGTGCCAATAGGTGTGGCAGAACGGAGAGTCGCCAAGTTCCGGAATGTCGCCATCAATTATCCATTCAGCGGCTACTGATTCAACTGAATTAAGATAAAAACTATTATCTCCAATGGCTTTTACTTTTACGGCGTAAGTTCCCGGAATGGCATAAGTCAATGCTGTGCCTGTTGGCTCAACAACCTGTTCGTACATCGGGAATGAGCCTGCATAAACAAATGCTTTGTAAGACACAGCATTGTCAACAGCATCAAAGGTAAGAATGCCATTTTCAACTGCCGGATTTTCGGGAGCAGGAAGTGGTCCCGGCTCTGCACATTGCGCTGTGCTGCCATAAGTGTAAGTAAATGGCACATCGAATTGGTAAGCATTGCCATTCAACGAAGTTGCCCATTCTACTGTTCCATTAAATTTGATAATTGCACCATCGGTAATTGTTGTCGTTGGTGTAAAAATAAATTCCGCAGGGTTAGTACCGGAAACTGCACCTGAAAAGTAGACTCCGCCCGTATTGGGGCTGTCATCTACGGTAACGGTATTAAGTCCTTGTCCAAGACCTGTGTTGCGCCATTTTGTTGCACCTGCTGCCTCGCCGTCAATGGCAGAAATAATCTTAACGATTATATTGCCTCCGGGGTCAGTAGTCCAAGTTAAATAACACCTGTCGTTTCCGGCTCCAAACGGCGACCGGCAATACTCTGAAGCGGATTGTGCCATACCTGCAAAGGCAAGTAATGTAAAAGCACACAAAGCGAAAGTTCGCTTTAAAATTGATTTTTTTTTCATAATAAATAAGATTTTAGGGTTAGTAATTTATTTTTTTAGCATAGTCTTTATTCTATTTGTATTCAAAAGATACCGCCGTTCCGCTTTGGCTGTCCGCCGACACCCAAACTTGAAACTCGCCCGCTTCGGCGCGTTTCGCATTGTCTGCATTCCAAAAAGCAAGTTGGTCATCTGTCAAAGTAAATTTCACGGTTTTTGTTTCGCCCGCTTTCAGTTGTATTTTGTCAAAGCCTTTCAACTCGCGCACAGGGCGGGCAAGCGATGCCACGCGGTCGCGAATGTAAAGTTGCGCCACTTCCGCCGCATCAACTTTTCCGGTGTTGGTGATGTCGCATTCTACGGTCAAAGTTCCGCCTTTCTGCAAAGTTGTTGCCGACAAACGCGGCTCGGAATACGCGAATGTTGTGTACGACAATCCGTAGCCGAAAGGAAACAGCGGACTGTCGCCGGCATCTAAATGATAACTCGTGGCACCGATGGAAAATTGTCCGGCACCGACCGGTATATCGTCAATTAACTGAACGTTTTCCGCAGGGCGACCGGTGTTTTTGTGCGCGTAGTAGGTGGGAATTTGCCCGACCATACGCGGGAAAGTAACCGGCAGTTTGCCCGAAGGCACGGCTTTGCCGAAGAGCAAATCCGCTAACGCCTCGCCCGCCATTGTGCCGCCGTGGAAAGCGTAGAGAACGGCATCAGCCTCAGCAACTTCTTTGCTTATCGTCAGCGGGCGACCTGCCATAACCACGAGCACGACAGGTTTTCCCGCCTTTTTGAGTTCCGTCAGTAAGTCGGACTGCGCGCCGGGCAGCGAAATGTCGGCTCTGCATTTTGCCTCGCCGGAGAGAATTGCCTCTTCGCCTGCAAAATAAAGCACCACATCAGAACTTTTTGCAGCGGCAAGGGCTTTGGCAAAATCGCCTTTGTTTTTGTCGCGACTGTATTTTAATGTTTGCACATAATTGATTTTGACATCGCCGGCATCTTTTTTGAGCACGGCAAGCGGCGTAATGCTGTGCGAAGGCTCGCCGTCAAATATCCAAGTGCCGAGTTGGTCGGCGGGCGCGTCTGCCAATGCACCGACAACGGCAATGGTTTTCACGTTTTTCAACGGCAACACATTCTTTTCGTTTTTCAGCAAAACCGCGCTCTCAATGGCTGCGTTTTTGGCTTTCAACAAAGCATCGTCCGTATAAAAAGGCGATTCCTGCTCTTTGGCGTAAGGATTATCGAACAATCCCAAACGGAATTTCAATCTTAATACGTTGCGCACCATTTCGTCAACTATTTTTTCGGAAACTTTGCCTTCGGCTATCAATTCTTTCAGGTGGCGAACGTAGGCAAATCCCATCATATCCACATCTACTTCGGCATTGGCAGCCAAGAGCGCGGCATCTTTCAAATCGGCTGCTATGCCGTGCTGCACCATTTGTTCGATACTGCCCCAATCGCTCACCAGCACGCCATCGTAGTCCCATTCGTTGCGCAAAATATCTACATTCAAATGGCGGTTGCCTGACGAGGGAACGCCGTTAATATCGTTGAACGAACACATAAAAGTGGCGCAACCCGCTTTTGCAGCCGCCTCAAATGGCGGAAGAACAACATCGCGCAACAATTCTTCGGGTATCCACGTAGTGTTATAGTCCTTGCCCGATTCCGTAAAACCGTAACCGGCATAATGTTTGGCGCAAGCCGCTACCGATGAGGGATTGGAAAGGCTGTCGCCCTGAAATCCCTTTACCATTGCCACGCCCATCACCGAAGTCAGGTAAGGGTCTTCGCCGCAGGACTCGGCAATGCGCCCCCATCGCGGGTCGCGGCTAATGTCTATCATCGGCGCAAACACCCAGCGAATGCCCACCGCGCTTGCCTCAACGGCGGCTATGCGTGCGCCATCTTCGGCTACCTGCGGATTCCAAGACGCGGCTTGTCCCAACGGTATGGGGAAAATCGTGCGGAAACCGTGTATAACGTCCCGCGCAAAAATCAGCGGAATGTGCAGACGGCTTTCCTCTACGGCGATGCGTTGCAGTTCGTTGATGGTTTTCACATCAAGTTCGTTGAGGATAGAGCCGACACTGCCCTCGCGAATTGAATTTTTCATATCATCGGACAAACCAAGTCCGGTGAGTTGGTTCATTTGCCCGATTTTTTCGTCCAAAGTCATTTGGGCAATCAGTTTGTCGATTTTCTCCTCCTGCGAGTTTTCTTTTTTAGAAGAAGAGCAGGACAATAAAAATAATGTTGCACCTGCGATACATAGATTTTTGATGTTCATAATTATAGAATAAAATGTTATATTTTTCTGTTTTCGTGTCTTCTTTGTGTTTCTTCGTGTCTTCTTCGTGTTTCTTCGTGTAATTAATTAATCATTACACGAAGAAACACGAAGAAGGCACGAAGAATACTAATTTATATCCAATCTGCGTCATATTTCGACTACGCTCAATAACCGAAAAATCACCGCAACAATGTAAAATGCCCCACATACTGCCGCCCGTTATCCCTTACATTTAATATATACCAATAGTCGGTAGACGGCATCGGTTTCCCCAGATATATTCCGTTCCACGAATAAACGGGGTCGGGGTTGGTAATCGTTATCAGTTCTTTGCCGAAACGGTCGAAAATGGTTAATTGTATGTCTTTGTAACACGTCAGATTTTCGATTATCCACGTATCGCTCAGCCCATCGCCATTGGGCGAAAAATAAGGCGGAAAGTAGGGCAAACACTCCGGCAAACTAAATACCGTATCAGTTCGGCAGCCGTTATAATCCCTTATAAACAAACGATGGTCGCCAAAATCCAAGCCTTCAAACAAATTGTCGCTTTTGAAATTGATATTATCCAAACTAAACCAGAACGGCGGACTGTCGCCCGTTACCCAGAAAGAATACGATTGCGTCTTTTCGGGGGTTATCTCAATCAGGCGCGGCGACTCCACAATGGTCAATATTAAGGTATAACTGCTGTCGCACATACTATTTCCCAGAATGTCATCGTAAGTGCCGCCCGCGTTGTAACTGCTGCCGCGCCACCGGTAAGGCAAATCGTTCTGGCAAACGGAAACCCGCGAAATATCTTTGAAACCCGGATTGACCGTTAATATCAGCGTGTAAATGCTGTCGCAACCGCCTTTGGATAAATAATAATCATTATAAACGCCGCTCGCGTTGTAAGCACTGCCGCGCCACGAATACGGCAAATCGCTCTCGCAGACGGCTGTCCGCAAAGTATCGTAGAAAACAGGTTTGACCGTTAATTCCAAAGTATAAATAACCGTGCAACCGCCGTTCGATACATCATCATCATAAACGCCGCCCGCATTGTAACTGCCGCCGCGCCACGAATATGGCAAAGCGTTCTCGCAAACGGACACCCGCAAAGTATCGTAAATAACCGAATTAACCGTCAATTCCAAAGTGTAAATAATCGTGCAGCCGTCTTTTGACACATCGTCATCGTAGGTGCCGCTCGCGCTGTAATTTTTACCGCGCCAAACGTATGGCAAAGCGTTCTCGCAAACCGCCACCCGCAAAGTATCGTAGAAAGCCGAACTGATGGTTGTCAGCACCAAAGTATAAATGCTGTCGCAACCGCCCGCGCCCGCGCCGAGCGCATAACTGTTGTAAATGCCCGCCGCGCTGTAACTGCCGCCGCGCCACAAATACGGCAAAGCCTTCTCGCAAATCAGCACCTGCGCGGTATCATAGAAAATCGGATTGACGGTTAATACCAAAGTGTAAATGCTGTCGCAAGCACCAACTGCCAAATAACTGTCATCGTAGGTGCCGCTCGCGCTGTAATTTTTACCGCGCCAAACGTATGGCAAAGCATTTTCGCAAACGGCTGCCCGCAGGGTATCGTAAAAAACAGGATTGACGGTTAATATCAAAGTGTAAATGCTGTCGCAACCGCCGACAACGGATAAATAAGGGTCATTATAAGTGCCGCCCGCGCTGTAATCATTGCCGCGCCAAGTATAGGGCAAATCGTTTTTGCAAACCGCTGTCCGCAAGGTATCGTAAAAAACAGGATTAACGGTTAATACCAAAGTGTAGATGCTGTCGCAAGCATTGCCGGACAAATAAGCGTTATTATAAACGCCGCCCGCGTTGTAATTATTGCCGCGCCATTTATAGGGCAAATCGGTTTTGCAAACTGCTGCCCGCAAAGTATCGTAGAAAGTCGGTTTGATGGTCAGTACCAGCGTATAAATGCTGTCGCAACCGCCAATAAGGGATAAATCGTCATCGTAAGTGCCGTCTGTATCGTAATCCGCGCCGCGCCATTGATACGGCAAATCGTTTTCGCAAACCGCCACTCGCAAAGTATCATAAAATATCGAAGAGATTTTCAATACCAAAGTGTAAATGCTGTCGCAGCCGCTTGTGGCAATGCCGGATAAATTGTCATTGTAAGTGCCGCTTGCGCCATAAGTATTGCCACGCCACGAATAAGGCAGGAAAGGCGAGTTTTCGCATAAGATTACCTGCAAAGTATCGTAGAAACTCGAACTGACGGTAATCTCCACGCTGTCCGCACATAAGCCGTTTGGCGACAGATAGCGAATGCAGGTTGAGCCTGCCGAAATGCCGGTTACAAGCCCGGTGTTGCTGACAGTTGCCGCCGCCGCGTTGGAACTACTCCAAACGCCGCCCGACACATTGACATTTAATTTCAGGGTAGAAGATGCGCAAATATCTGTTGCGCCGGTAATTTCGGGAACGGGGTCGATTGCCACCGTTGCCTTTGCGCTGGCGTAGCAATAGTCGCCTTCGGATATAACAAAATAGTAGTCGCCGGAGGCTGCTGCCGTTGCCGAGGGTATGCTAAATTCCCTCTTGGCTTCATCGGTACCCATTTCGTAACCGCTGATGAAGTTATCTACATTGTCTTTTGCCCAGCCCCATTTGATATTCGGGGAAGTTGTTAAGCCTTTGAGCAACAAATCATCGCCCTCGCACAAAAGGATATTGTCTTTTTCTACGCTTACATTCAAATTGGTGATAAGCGTGAGTGTAAATTTAGATGACATCGCATCATTGCCGCATTCTCTGGGTGCAGGCTCTTGATTGTTTTGGGCGCGTGCCTCATCAGACGTTACTTTGGCGCAATAATAAACGGTGGTAAATTCGGCTGTTGCATAATATACGGAATCAGTTGCACCCGGTATTAATGTCCAACTTGTGAGCGGTGCATTTTTGTTCGTGCTTTTATACCATTGAATATGCAACTCGTCAAGGTGTCCGCCTGCAACCATAGTTGCCAACTCGGACATTGGTTTATCCAAGTGAAGCGGTACATTGCGGTCGCTGCAAGTTGTCCATATTGTTACCGTATCGCCGTAGAACACGTTGATGGGCGGCACGCATTTGGTTACCGTAATATCGTCTATGGCGATGTCGTTGCCCCATACCCCGCCCCACGCATTGGAAGTGTTTAATAACTGCAAGAAATATTCGGTTACTCCTGTGGAGGACTCCGGCGTGGTGAAAGCGAGGCTTGTTTCGTGCCAGTCGTAATCCAGCAAATCACCGCTGCTGACCGCCGGAACGACAAGTTTATTATCGGAATCTCGAATTTCAAAGGTCAAGTTCACTTTTGCGGGGTCGTTTGCCGCCATAGAGGCATACCACGCCGAAAATTCGTAGGTGGTATTGGGGCAGAGGTTTTCCAGTTTCAGCTTGTAAAAATAATCGGTAGTGCTGGGCGGACCTGCATTTACTGCCAAAAAGCCGCTGTTGCCGGTACTGCTGCGTGTGGTGTGGTCTTTTACTTCGGGGTGATAGTCCCAAGTGCCGCCGTTTCTTGATGTTTTGATAACGGCATATCCGGTGGGCAGCCCGCAGACATCGCGTATTTGCATACAGTTATTACAGCCATTTTGCACCATATTGCCCGTATACATATAATTCGCGGAAATCCACGCAGACTCATTTAAGCCGGGTATATCTGCCCAATTTCTGTTTCTACAAGTTGTGCCCGCCCCCCACGCTGCTGTTGGTGGCGAAAAATGCTCTTCAAAAATGGTATTGTTAAATCCATACGCAAAACAGCACATTTTGGAAGTTACGATGATGGTATCTCTTGCCCAGTCGCCCTCTGCCACATACATAGCGGTAGAGCCCGGACTCATAGGCGATGTGATGGGCAATACAGCCGTTCCGATTTGCTCGCTGCCATCGGGCAATGTCCATTTTACGTCAGAGTTCGCGGGTGAGTTTAAGCCCACTGCGGTGAGGGTATAGTCCAAGCCTTCGCATACGGTGTATGAATTGCCGGTTATGCGGATTGCGCTTGTTTCTTCGCAGGCATATATTTTGATGTATTCAATGCCCAAGACTACAGATTGGGCAACGCCGCCGTCCATTCTTCTTTGCAAGACAATATCGAAACCGGTTGCATTGTTTCTTAATTCTTTTTTTCCGTTTAAAACGGCATAAGTTCCGCCCTGAGTAGGCACTATCGCACGCCCAATCTCGTTGCCTTCATTCATTTCCCATCTTCGGTAATTCACATCTACTCCGCTACTCCAACCTGCACCATCAGCGACTTTTCCCGACCACGAAGAATTATTTTCATTGCCTGCCCACAAGTCACCGGCGTTTGCCTTCACTGCCGCCCGAAGCAATGGATTCCAACTGCCTACATTGTAGCCATTATAAACTGCCCGTCCATCAAAATCGAGAACATTCCAAAGTTTTATTTCAATATAATAGGTAATCCCTGTTTTAAGTCCGCTGACACTGAATGTTGCATAGGTATCAGTGGAACCAATCTCTTGTTTGGGATTGATAACCATCATAGTAGTCGGAATATCGGCATATTGGGCAGCGTTCAATACATCAGGATTTTGCACAATGGCATATTGTCGAGTGGTATTTAATGGAACGCCACCTCCCATTCCATTCATTTTAACATTGGCAAAATCTCCCGAAGGAGTATAAGCAGTAGTGGTGCTTACGGAAATATCATCGGTATTGATGTCGTCTAAAGACCAACGGTCGGGCTGAGCGTCATTGCCCAAATATGCGAAATCAATGGAACGGACAAGCCTTTCGTTGCAAGGCACTTTGTCTTCTGCCTGCGCGAACATAAACGCGGACAAAAACAAACGGACGACCAATAATATTTTAATGTGATTTTTCATTTTAGATTAAAGATTTTAGATTAAAGACCGCTTCGCTGAAAGACTTTCCATTGCCAAACGTAACACGTTTTTTTAAACGTGTTACGTTTTCTTTTCTTATTCCTTCACTACTTCAATCGCCGCCTTTCGTATTTCGCCGCTGTCGAATTTCAATACATAGTAATACGCGCCCGGGTCTACCGGTTTGTTGTCATAAGTGCCGTTCCAGCCGCTGTTTCCCACATACACCTCTTGCCCCATACGGTTAAATATGTACAGTTTGAAACGCAGGTCGGTATTCGTCAGGAAACTGCCGTTCAAATCATCTTTTCTGTCCCATACTATGGCGTTGGGTTAATAGACCGTTTCGTTGGGTGTGGCGGTGGCTGGCGGGG
>JAISJU010000113.1 GCA_031261165.1 Prevotellaceae bacterium | reverse complement strand
GCCCGATAGGGCATTCATATCAATAGAAAAGAATGAGTATTTTGTCTTTTTCCCCGTAGGGGATACACAAAAATAGGTATTGTGAATGTCCTACGGACATTTAGGTAAATATAGATATTATTATTCTATTGATATGCAAGCCCTAACGGGCTTTATTCAACCCGTAATTCGCATTATTTGCGGAAATTTGTGTAATCTGCGTAATTTGCGTTCTTTTGAGCCGGTCTTTTTACGACAAACAAAACACCTCGCTGCAATCCATTCTCGGCAGTACAGAAAGATGCAAGTCGCTACCCACGCGCACACCGTTTTGTTCCAACGCGCAACGCACGGTGTCAAAGGCTTTTTCGGGCGTGTTGTTCTGCTTGCTCAGGTGGCAGAGGTAGATGTTTTTCAATCCTTTGTGATAGTTTTCGGCAAGAAAACGGGCGGTTTCGTCATTGCACAGATGTCCGGTTTCGCCGTCAATGCGTTCTTGCAAAAAGAGCGGATAATGACCATTGCGCAGCATTTCGCGGTCGAAATTCGCCTCGATAACGAGGTGGTCGGCTTGGCGGATATGCGTTGCCGCGTTTTCGCAGATGTAGCCCAAATCGGTTGCCAAAGTGAAACGTTTGCCCGCATATTCAAGCGTATAACCGATGGTTTCGGTGGCATCGTGCGACACGGGAAAGGCTGTGATTTCAAACTCGCCGACCGTGTATTTTTGTCCGGTTTCTATCACGCGGCGATTGCGGTGCAGTTTTTCCGTAACGCCGTAGTTGCGGTTGATGCCGTCAAGTATTTTTTCGGTGGAGTAGATGGGCAAAAAATGTTTTTCGCCGAGCGTGCCGACCGCTTTGATATGGTCATAATGGTCGTGCGTAACAAAAACGGCGAGGATATGTTCCAAACCGTAACCTTGTGCTTTGAGTTTCTTTTTAATGCTGCGAATTCCGATGCCTGCGTCAATAAGTATGCCGTTTCGCATTGTGCCGATAAAGTAACAGTTGCCGCTGCTGCCGCTGGCGAGGCTGATAAAACGTAATTGATTCATTTATGTGCTGTGGCGAAATATTTTTTGTCTTCTTATGAATTTTATTTTCTTTGTGTCTTTGCGTCTTCGCGCCTTTGTGTTTAGTATTTTGCCGCTTGCGGCTTTTTTATACTAAACGCAAAGGCGCGAAGACGCAAAGAAGAAAATATACAAAATTTTTACTTTTGGAGTAATGAAATAAATTCAAAACAGTTTCTATAATTTTTCGACAAAGGTAATGCTTTTTTTTGTATTTTTGCCACTATGAAAAAAATCGGACTTTTATCGGACACGCACGCCTATCTCAATCCGAAAGTATTTGAGTATTTTGCCGAGTGCGATGAAATTTGGCACGCAGGGGACATCGGCTCGCCCGAAGTGGCGGACAACCTCGCGGCTTTTAAGCCCCTCCGCGCGGTGTATGGCAATATTGACGGCTACGACATTCGCTTGCGCTTTCCGCAACATTTGCGCTTTTTCTGCGAAGGTGTTGATGTGTGGATTACGCACATCGGCGGTTATCCGGGCAAGTATAAAGGCGAGGTGATACCCGAAATTCTGCATCGCCCGCCCGCGCTGTTCATTTGTGGACACTCGCATATCTTAAAGGTGCAATACGATAAATCGCTGCATTTGTTGCATATCAATCCGGGCGCGGCGGGGCAGTATGGCGCACAGTCGGTTTCTACGCTTGTGCGGTTTGAAATTGATAGAGAGAAAATTGGGAATTTGGAAGTGATAGAGATGAGATAATTGACCGTAGGGGCGTATTGCATACGCCCTATTATATTGTCCATATAACAAAATAAGGGCGTATTGTATACGCCCTGTTATATTGCCAACAATAAGAGGGCGTATGCAATACGCCCCTACGGTCAATCATCAAACAAGTGCCTTTTCAATATCCGCCTTCAAATCCGCCACATTTTCCAGCCCCACCGAAAAGCGTATCAACGTATCTTCCACCCCGATAACTTGTTTCATTTCCGCCGAAAAAGTGCCGTAGATGGTTGATTCGGGGTGTATGGCAAGCGTTTTGTTGTCAAACATATTCGTGGCGCGGCGGATTATTTGAAGATTGTTCAAAAACTGGTAGCACGCCGCTTTGCTTTCCAGATGCAGCGTGAACATCGCGCCCGCCAGATTATCGCGGAAAAGTTTATCGGCAATGGCTTTGTAGGGCGAAGTTTCGAGTGTCGGATAATTTGCCTTCACCACTTTCGGGTGCGCCGAGAAATGCTTTGCCAACTCGTATGCCGAGCGCGACATCGCCTTATAGCGCAGTTCGAGCGTTTCCAAGCCGAGCGACTGCATATAAGCAGTGTCCGGCGCAGCGCAGGCACCGATGTTGCGGGCAATTTCCATACGCAGTTTGAACATAAATTTCAGCGGATTGGCAACCGGCAGGGCAGCGAGTTTCTTGTTTTTCCCCCAGTCGAAAGTGCCGTAATCAAGTATCGCGCCGCCGATAGAGGTCGCACCGCCCGAAATATATTTGGTAGTGGAAAGCACTTCAATATCCACGCCCGCCGCCCGCGCATCGAAACCGCAGGGCGGTACAACGGTTGTATCCACAATCATAGGCACATTTTTCGCCCTCAAAATCTTGGAAATTTCGGGCAAGTCGGCAATCTCGAGGTGCGGATTGGTTATCAGTTCGCAGAAAAAAGCGCAAGTGTTTTCGTCAATCGCAGCCGCTATTTCGTCAAGATTGTCGGTATCCACAAAGCGCGTTTCCACGCCGAAAGCCTCCAATGTAAATTTAAGTATCGAAAACGTGTTGCCAAACAGTCGGGGCGAGGACACGATGTTTGCACCCGCGTAGGCAACGGTCAGGAAGGCGTTTGAAATGGCAGCCATACCCGATGCCAGCACCATTGCATTTTCTGCGCCCGATGCGGCTTTCAGTTTCTGCTCAAACTCGGCGATGGTCGGGTTGGTAATGCGCGAATAGGTGTGTCCCGCCAGTTTGTTTTGAAAAGCGGCGGCAATGTGTTCCGCAGTGTCGTATTCAAAGGCAGCCGTTTTGTAAATCGGGAAATTGATAGCACCGTGCGCATCGGGTTTTGCGTATTTAGTAACGATGATGCGCGTTGAAAATCCTGTATCTTTCATTCTTTTAATTTTTGGTGCTGCAAAGGTAGTTATTTTTTTGCACACGGATAACACTTTTCCAAAGTTTTGAAACTTGGGAAAAGTTTATATGATTGAATTAGCCCTTATTAAAACCGACTGCACAATGTAATATCCCGCCGCCGTCAGGCTTTCCCCCGCTGGCGGCAGGGCAGTTAAGTTCTCTTTAAGATGCAGCGCACCGAAAATATTTGTAGCACAATAAATAAGTTCATATTAAAGGTGCGTAGCACCGAAATATTAATTCCTTTTATATTACGGTGCTATGCACCTTTTGCGCCTTTTCCAATCGAAGGCTACAAAGATTAAGGTGCGCTGCACCTTAAAAAGAACTTAACAGCCCTGCCGCCAGCGGAAAAAACAAAATGAAGGCGAATTTTATGTTATCAAACACAAAAAAAAGTCGGTAATTTATTTGCAACTATAAAAAATACCACATATCTTTGTCCCCGAAAACAAGCGCGTACGCGCTTTCGATTTTTATTTTTTCTCTTTTCCATATGGAAAAGAGAAAAAATAA
>JAISJU010000101.1 GCA_031261165.1 Prevotellaceae bacterium | reverse complement strand
CGTTTGCGTTTTTTCTTTATATGTCCGATAAAGATTATAATTCTTATAAGTTTAATCCCTATTCGGCACGCGATTTTGCATTGCGCGACTTTGATATTGGAAAGCCGGATAAAGTTTTATTTGAATAATTGGGAAAGTTTTTTGATTAATTGAGGTGTTATTTTCTTTGCAGCCTCGCAGAGGCGAGATGTGCATAACCGTAGGTGGAGCGTAGCGCAACCTACGGAGAAAAGAAGCCATCAGCCCTAAAGTCCTGCAAGGACGGCATATCCACAAATGCCGCCTCTGCGAGGCTAAGGATAGAGCAGACTACTTGTACCGTAGGTTGCGCTGCGCTCCACCTACGGTTATGCACATCTCGCCTCTGCGAGGCTGTAAAAGAGATAGTATCTCAAAAAAAGAGAATTAAATAGTTTTTGCAATGAAGAAAAGTATTTGTAACTTTGTAGCGTAAAAAATTAATATTTAAGTAGGTATATACTTACATTGATTATATCAATGATAGCAGTAAAAAACATAGAGATAGGTGCCGAAGATATTATTCTGCATACCGAGAAAGGCAATGGACATTATCCTTTCTCACATTCTTTGCGCCTGAAAAATGCCACGCCCGAACAACGCGGGCAGTATTCGCTTTCACCTTTCGGTATTCACTGGAAAGAATTTGACGAAGATTTGTGTTTTGACGGTTTTATATTTAATCAACCGATAAACGACAAAATCCGCCTTTCTCCTATTTAAGATATGAAAAAAATAGTAGTTTTAACAGGAGCCGGAATGAGTGCCGAGAGCGGCATCAGCACTTTTCGCGATAGCAACGGCTTGTGGGAGCAGCACCGCGTGGAAGACGTTGCTACGCCCGAAGGCTGGCTGCGCAATCCTCAACTTGTGCTTGACTTTTACAACGAACGCCGCCGACAACTCGAACATTGCCAGCCCAACACCGGACACATCGGCTTAGCCGCATTGGAAAAAGACTTCGATGTGCGCATCATTACCCAAAACGTGGATAACCTGCACGAGCGGGCGGGCAGCACCCGCGTTCTGCACCTGCACGGCGAACTGACCAAAGCCTGCGATGCGTACAAAACCGAAGTGATTGACATCGGCTACCGCGACATACAGCAGGGCGAGCGGCTCGGCAACACGCAGATGCGCCCTTTTATTGTGTGGTTTGGCGAGGCAGTGCCTGCCATCGAAGAGGCTATCGGCATTGTGCAAGAGGCGGACATTGTGGTCGTCATCGGCTCGTCTTTGCAGGTATATCCGGCGGCGGGGCTGCTGAACTATGCACCCAAGTCCGCACCCATTTATTTGATTGACCCCAAAGAAGTGCCGACATCAAAGACTGTGCATTTTATACAAAAAGGCGCAAGCGAGGGTGTGGCGGAATTGACGCGATTGTTATAGTATTTATTGAAGTCCCTCTTTTAAGGGACTTTTTTTATTCGGTATTGTTAAATTGATATAGAGATTATGTTGTTAAGCAAGACTCTCAATAATCTTTCTTTCTGGATTGCTTCGGAAATACCTCGCAATGACGTACAGCCATTGGGTTTCGCGTCATTGCGAGGTACTCCGAAGCAATCCAGAAAAACAATAAAACTATACTTTATTAACAATGCCACAAAATATTTTCAAAAAACCCTTGCATTATAAAAAAAACATCTATATCTTTGCCCCACGAAAAAAACAGAAAAAATAAAATGCAAACCCTCTCAAATAATATCAACAATTTAGGTATATTTAACCAAAACAATTTGGTTGGATATAATTATTTCTTAGAGAGAGAGAGAGAGAGAGAGAGAGAGAGAGAGAGTATGTAACCCCCTAAACATAAGATATTTAAAAGAAGAATAAGTCCTCTGGACTTTCCCCGTTGGGAAAGTTCGGAGGGCTTTTTTGTTTTGTTTCTTTGAAAAAATGATAAAAGTAATTAATCACTATTGGTACAGTAATCAATTACTATTGGTACAGTAATCAATTACTATGGGTACAGTAATCAATTACTATTGGTATAGTAATCAATTACTATTGGTACAGTAATCAATTACTATTGGTACAGTAATTAATTACTATTGGTACAGTAATTAATTACTATTGGTACAGTAATTAATTACTATGGGTATAGTAATCAATTACTATTGGTACAGTAATCAATCACTATAAGTATAATAATTAATCACTATTTAAAACATTATTAGTATGACAACAGAATGGATACCAAAAAGTTATGAGGCTCTTTATAACCTCGCAACGCAGGCAAAGACCTACATTCAGGGGAATATGGGCGACTTGGGCATCAACGGAAAGACTGCCGAATGGGTAAATGTGAGTTATATTAACAACACCTACATTCCCTACAGCAACGACTACCTCGCGTGGCTAAACCCTGCCACGCGCACGCCGCTGATGATTACCGCCATACAGGCATCGTACAAAGCCCTTGTGCCAATGACGCGGGAGTTATACGGTTTTATGAAAGCCAACCCTGTGGTAACAGACGAAAACCTGCAAGCAATGGGCTTCCCCAAACGCTCAACAGGTTCGCACACACCCGTGCCGCCCCCCGCCACAGTGCCGGAGGCAACGGTGGAACTGCCAAGCGAAGGCGTGGTAAGAATACATTACCGCGATAAGGATTCCAACAAAAGAGGCAAGCCAAAAGGCGTGCATTGCGTGGAAATAGCGTGGATAGTAGCCGAAACTCCCGTACTGCAGTGGGACGGACTTATCAACTCGGCTGTTGATACGGCTACGCCCTACACCTTCTCCTTCCCCAGCGAACTGCGCGGAAAAACGCTGTCCTTTGCACTCCGTTGGGAAAACACAAAAGGCGAAAAAGGGGCTTGGTCGCCTGTTTATACGGCGTTGATACCGTAAAATGCAAGAAGGCTGTCATTGCGGGCTTGACCCGCAACCCCCCGGCACACATTAACAGGGGATTGCGGGTCAAGCCCGCAATGACAGACGATTCAGACAATTAAAAAACAAACTTTCTATTTACATTATTAATAACTAAAAACAAAAAACACAATGAAAAAGATTTTATTTTGGTTGACGCTTGCCCTAAGCGTGGCAACCACAGCGAGTATGATGACCGCCTGCGGCACTGACAAAGATGAGCCGAAGAAAGAAACGCCAACTGACCCCACTGCAAAGGCAGATACCACCGATGTAGGCGTAATCATCAGAGGTGTGAAATGGGCAACGCGCAATGTAGATGCACCCGGTACTTTTGCCAAAACATCAAAAGACCCGGGAATGTTCTATCAATGGAACAGAAAATTGGGTTGGAAATACTCCGAAACTTTGCAGGCAAGCGATGGCAGCAGCACTTGGAATAGTTCTGGTGCTGCAGGCAGCACTTGGGCAAAAGAGAATGACCCCTGCCCCTGTGGCTGGCGCGTGCCGACAAACAGCGAATTGCAAAGTCTTGTGAGTGCAGGCAGTGTTTGGAGTGATGTTTCTGCTGCTACTTTGCCGGGTCGTGTTTTTGGCGATGGTAATAACTCTCTCTTCCTGCCTGCTGCCGGCGACCGCGACCTCAGCAGTAGCACGCTCGGCGGCGCAGGTTTGACCGGGTACTATTGGAGTAGTACGGTTGATGGTGCGGCCTCTTACTACTTGCACTTCAGCAGCAGGTACGTGTACTCCGCGAACAGCAGCCTCAACCGCGCCTACGGGCTTAGCGTGCGGTGCGTGGCAGAATAATTCGATTTATTCTGTATTTTTATTCGACTATTAGCCCCCCGCAGGGGTCGAAATTTTTAAATAAGAGAACTTTTCCAAAGTTTCAAGACTTTGGAAAAGTTTTTTTGTATTCGGCGGATTTATTAAAATCATAGTTTATACGAAAAAAGTTTTGTATCTTTGCAGGCATAAAAATTTAAAAATCAAACACAATGACAATAGAAAGAACAGCAAGTGAATTTTTAATTCGTTTTCCTTTCTTTATAAGTGCAGAACGAATGCAAGATATGGTTGATTACCTGCGTTACAAGGAATTAACCGCTAATTATAGTGTTGCGCAAGCAGAAGTTGATAGCCTTTCACAATCCATTAATCGGAATTGGTGGCAGAAAAATCAGTTGAAATTTTAAGCATAAATAAACGCAATGAAAATTATTGTAGATACAAATATTGTATTCAGCGCGTTGCTTAATTCTAACAGTCGTATAGGAAGATTGCTTTTAGATACACGCGACAAATTTCAATTTTACAGTTGCAAATACTTGCAAAAAGAGATATTGCGCCATATTGACAAAATCAGACAATATTCGGGTTTGAATGATGATGATTTGTCTGAATTGATAACACTTGTTGAAAGCCGCATCTTTTTTCTTGATGAAGAATTGTTACCCCCTGACATAATAACAGAAGCCAAAGAATTGGTATCTGATATTGATTTTGATGATTTTGCATTTGTTGCTATAGCCAAACATTTAGACGCGTGGTTATGGACAGGCGATAAGAAACTGTCAATAGGCTTACGGCAAAAAGGATACAGCCGCATTGTTACTGTATCGGATTTGTTGGAAATAGTAGAAGAAGAATCTTAAAAAAAAACGTTATGAGAGAACTTTTCCAAAGTTTCAAGACTTTGGAAAAGTTTTTTTGTTTTCACTTTTAACACTAAAAACTTTCACCAAAAACGATTTTTATCTACTTTTGCCATCTGAAAAAAACAAGAAAAATGAAACCAACATTATTAGTATTGGCAGCCGGAATGGGCAGCCGTTTTGGCGGCTTAAAGCAATTGGAAGGGCTGGGTCCCAATGGCGAAACGATTATGGATTATTCGGTGTATGATGCCGTGCGTGCCGGTTTCGGCAAAATCGTCTTTGTTATCCGCCACAGTTTTGAGCAGGATTTCAGGGACATTGTGCTGAAAAAATATGAAAATGCAGTGCCTGTCGAAGTGGTTTTTCAGGAGTTGGACAGCGTTCCCGCAGGTTATACATATAATAAAGAGCGTGTCAAACCTTGGGGAACAAACCACGCCATATTGATGGGAAAAGATGCTGTGAAAGAGGTGTTTGCCGTTATCAATGCAGACGATTTTTACGGCAAAGAGTCATTCCAAATTCTGCACGATTACTTGCAGACACTTGCCGATAAGCAAAACGAATATTGTATGGTGGGCTACCGCGTGGGCAATACGCTTTCAGAGAGCGGCGCGGTCAGTCGCGGCGTTTGTACGCACGATGAAAACCGCCTTCTGACCTCCATCGTGGAACGCACGCAGATAGAAGAAATCGGCGGAACGGTGCAGTACAAAGACGAAAGCGGCGTGGCGCACGAACTTGCCGAAGATACGCCCGTGTCAATGAATATGTGGGGTTTCACGCCCGACTATTTCGATTATACCGAAGACAGTTTCAAAGCCTTTTTGCAAGCCAAAGGGCAGGAACTGAAATCGGAATACTACATTCCCACAGTAGTTAATGACCTCATTTCCACCGGCACGGCAACGGTAAAAGTGCTTGACACGCCCTCCAAATGGTTTGGCGTAACCTACGCCGAAGACCGCAGCCAAGTAGTCTTGAAATTGAATGAATTAATTAATAAAGGGGTTTATCCGAAGAAGTTGTTTTAATGAGATATGCGATGTGCGATTTGCGATGTGAGATTTTCGCAAATCGCAAATCACAAATCACAAATCACAAATCACAAATCACAAATCACAAATCACAAATCACAATGAAGATTTTAGTTACAGGCGGCACCGGCTACATCGGCTCGCACACAGTAGTAGAACTGCAACAGGCAGGTTACGAAATAGTTATCATAGACAATCTGTCTAATTCCAACATTGAGGTTTTAGACGGAATAACAAAGATTACCGGCAAAAAGCCGTATTTTTATCAAGCCGACTGTTTGGACAAAGCGGCTTTGCAAAACATCTTTTCCGAACACGGCGACATTCGGGGCATTATCCATTTTGCCGCCAGCAAAGCCGTTGGCGAGTCGGTGCAAGAGCCGCTGTTGTATTACCGCAATAACATTGTTTCACTGCTCAATCTGTTGGATTTGATGCCGCAATATGGCATTGAGGCATTGGTTTTCTCGTCTTCCTGCACCGTTTACGGGCAGCCGGAAATCTTGCCGGTAACGGAGAGCAGCCCCATTCAGCCCGCGCTTTCGCCTTATGGCAACACCAAGCAGATTTGCGAAGAAATTATCCGCGACACCGTTTGCGCCACCGATAAACTGAAAACCATCATTTTGCGTTATTTTAATCCCATCGGCGCACACAAGTCCGTCCTTATCGGCGAATTGCCGAACGGCGTACCGCAAAACCTGATACCTTACCTCACGCAAACCGCCGCCGGCATACGAAAAGAATTAAGCGTTTTCGGCAATGACTACGACACGCCCGATGGCTCGTGTATCCGCGATTACATCAGCGTGGTGGATTTGGCAAAGGCGCACGTGGTCGCCGTAGAAAGAATGCTCGCGGGCAAGCAAAAATCAGAGATAGAATACTTCAATATCGGTACCGGTCGCGGCTTGTCGGTACTCGAACTTATCAATGCGTTTGAAAAGGCAACCAACGTGAAAGTGCCTTATAAAATCGTTGGTCGGCGCGAGGGCGACATCGAAAAGGTGTGGGCAGACCCCAGCCTCGCCAACACCGAACTCGGTTGGACAGCGCAGGAAACGATTGAAGATACCTTGCGTTCAACTTGGAAATGGCAATTATCATTGAGGAACTGTAATTGAAAGTTTTATGTATTGATTTCTTCGTGTCTTTGTGCCTTTGTGTCTTCGTGTTTAGTATAAAAAGCCGCAAGCGGCAAGATAAATACTAAACACGAAGGCACAAAGGCACAAAGACACGAAGAAAATAAAATTCAAAACAATTTCTGAAATAAATGAAAAATTATATCAGCACCATCTTTTATTTTCTGCTTATCGTCATTGCCGTTTTGGGCATTTTGTCGCTGATTGACTCGGACAAAATCAAGCCCTTCAGTCTGTTTTCGGACATCGTTTCGCAGCCCGAAGAAACGCCGGTGATTGATACCGTAAAAATTGTACCGCAAGAAGAAACTTACCCCTGCCCCGACAGCATACAGTGTTTTGAAAACTACACCGCCGGCAAATATCCGCTTGATGGGCTGATAAGCAAACTATTGTCGGGCAAAAAACAGGTGCGCGTGGCGTGGTTTGGCGATTCATTCAGCGAGGCGGACATCGTGGTGGGCGATTTGCGCGACACGCTGCAAAGCCTCTATGGCGGCAATGGCGTTGGCTTTGTGCCGATGGCTGCCGAAGTGGCGGGATTTCGGCGCACGGTGGTGCATCGTTTCGGCGGTTGGCACACACGCTCGTTTATCGGCAACACGAAAGCCAACGATGTGGGCATTGCCGGAACAGTTTATAGACCCGATTCATCGGCTTATCTGACTTACGCAAGCACCAAATTGTACAAGCATACGCGGAAATTCGACAAAGTGCGTTTCTTCTATACTGCCGACAGCGCAAGCCGCCTTTTTGTCCGCTTGAATGACCAACAAGCGCAATCTTACAAGATACGCCCCGCCGCCTTGCCGCAAGAAATCATAGTCAACACCCCCAACACGTGGCGCGTAGCAATGAGCGCAGCAGACACAAACGCTGTTTTTTACGGTGCCTCGCTCGAAGACACGACCGGCATTTATTTCGACAATTATTCCATCAAAGGCAATTCGGGCTTGGGTTTATTGACCGTGCGCGACAACTTTTTGAGCCGCTTTAACGAAATGCTGCATTACGACTTAATCGTGTTGCAATTCGGCTTGAACGTAGCCGAGCCGGTGCGCACGGATTATAAGGCTTATGCCAAACAGATGACCAAAGTGATTGAGAAACTGAAACGCGCCTTTCCTAATGTGCCGATACTGTTACTGTCCGTTTCCGACCGCAGCAGCCGCGTTCAGGGCGAATATGTTACGTTGGCGGGCGTGCCTGCCCTGTTGCAAACGCAGCGCAAAATGGCTGCCGACAACGGACTGCTGTTTTGGAACTTGTTTGAGGCAATGGGCGGAATGAACTCAATGTCCGCCTTTGTTTCCGCCAAGCCGCCGATGGCAAATAAGGATTATACGCATTTGAATTATGCGGGCAGTAGGGTAGTGGGTTTGGCGTTAGCGGGCAGTTTTATTCACGAAGTAGATATTTATAAAAAGAGAAATAAACAATGAGAAAAACAATCATAACCCTGTTAATCACCCTGATGAGCGCACAATTTGTTTGTTGCAGCAATGGCAACGACACCCAAATATTGCAAGAGGAGCAAGCCGCGTTGCAAAAGAGTTTGAAAGAAAAATACCCTTTTTTGAAGTTGCCTGCAGACAGCATTACGGGCAGCGAAGCACTCGCGCCCTTCTTTGAAAAAATGCGCCGGTTGCCGCAAAACAGGGTTGTCAGCATTGTGCATATCGGCGACTCGCACATTCAAGCCGATATGATGACCGAAGAAGTGCGTCTGCGCCTGCAAAAAGACTTCGGCAATGCCGGTCGCGGTTTGATTTTCCCGCACCGCATCGCTCGCTCCAACGAGCCGAACAACATACAATCCTCTGCCTCCGGCACGTGGCAGCAGGTGTCTATCATCAGCAAAAACCGCCTCTTGGAGCCGGGTGTGGCGACACGCGCCATTTTTACAGCCGACACATCGGCGGCGTTCAACATTGCGGTAAAAGATTATTTGTTTAACAGAATGACCGTTCTTGCACCGCGCGGCGAAACGTTTTACGATTTCTGCGTGAGCGGCGATTCGGGCGAGAAATGTTTTTCGGCGCAGTCTGCCGACAATACTTTTTTGTTCAATAACCTCTGCAACACGCTTTCGCTGAAAATAACACCCACCGCCGACACGCAAAAAGAGTTCCGCCTCAACGGCATCATTTTGCAAAACGACACCGCAAACGGCATTCTCTACCACTCAATGGGGACAAACGGCGCACACTTTGGCGATTACAACAACTCGCCCGAGTTTTTCCACCAACTCGCCGACCTTTCTGCCGACCTTATCATCATTTCGCTCGGCACCAACGAGGGCGCGGCACGCGACATTACGCAGCAAATAGTATATGACAACGCCCTGAAAATGATAGAAAATATCCGTGTCAAACACCCCGACACACCCATACTGCTGACCACGCCCACGCACAATTTTTATCAGAAAAAATATATCAACCCGCGTATCAAAATCGTGGAAGAGGGTTTGCTGCGGGCGGCTGCCGATGCGCATTGCGCCGTGATTGACCTCTACGCGGCGGGTGGCGGCAACGGCTCTTGCCGTCAATGGCGGGCGCAACGCTTGCTGCGTGCAGACGGCGTGCATTTTACCGAAGAAGGTTATCGCTTGCAGGGCGATTTGATTTACAATGCCATTATTGATACATATATTAAGTATGCAAATTGATTTTCATAAATTAATAGAACTGTTCCGTTACCACGCGGGCGACTTGCTGCTTATCAACAGCGGCTTTTTCCTGTTTCTCTTTACTGCATTTATGGGCGTTTATTGCCTCATTTATCGCCGCGAACTGCTGCGCACGTGGTTTGTCATCGCCTTTTCGCTGTTCTTTTATTATAAATCGAACGGCATTTATCTGGGGCTGCTCATTTTTGTCTGCGTGCTGGATTACAACATCGGCAAACGCCTGCACGCCGCGCAGGAAAAACGGCGGCGGCTTACATTGTTATTGATAAGCGTGTTTTCCAACTTGGGAATGCTGGCTTATTTTAAATATACCAACTTTCTGACCGCTGCTTTTTGCGATATGTTCAGCCGACCGTTCAGCGGTTTCAATATCTTTTTGCCGGTGGGCATTTCGTTTTTCACTTTCCAAAGTTTAAGTTACATCATCGACCTGTATCGGCGGAATACCGAGCCTGCTCGCTCTTTCGGCGAATATGCTTTTTACCTTACGTTTTTCCCGCGCATAATGGCGGGACCTATTGTGCGTGCGGGTGATTTCTTGCCGCAAATCCGCCAAACGCCTTTTGTGAGTAAAGAAGATTTTGGAAAGGCTGTCTTTTTGATTGGCACGGGATTATTTAAAAAAGCGATTATTTCCGATTACATCAGCCTCAACTTCGTGGACAGGATTTTCGACAGCCCCACGCTCTACACCGGGCTTGAAAACCTGTTTGGGGTATATGGTTACACGCTGCAAATCTACTGCGATTTTTCGGGCTGCACGGATATGGCACTCGGCATTGCCCTGCTGATGGGCTTTAAACTGCCGATAAATTTCGATTCGCCTTACCAATCGGGCAGCATTACTGAGTTTTGGCGGCGGTGGCACATCACGCTGTCCTCGTGGTTGCGCGATTATCTCTACATCTCGCTCGGCGGTAATCGCAAAGGAAAACTGCGAATGTATTTCAATTTATTAATCACAATGGTACTCGGCGGCTTGTGGCACGGCGCGGCGTTGCGCTACATTATTTGGGGAACGCTGCACGGCACGGCTCTGGTGGTGGAAAAATTTGTGAAAAGCCTTGTGAAAATTAACGGTAACCGCCTGACACACATCATAAGTGTGATGCTAACTTTCCATTTTGTCGCTTTCTGTTGGATATTCTTCCGTGCGGACAATATGAGCATTGCGGGCGAGATATTGCAACAAATCGGCACGGCATTTCACAGCGAAATATTTTTTGATTTTGTAAAAGGCTATTCCTTTGTGTTGGCGTTGATGGCAACGGGTTATATTTTGCACTTTTTGCCCCGAAGCAGCGAAAATTATGTGCAAAAACGCTTTATCGGAACACCCTTAGTGGTGAAAATATGCTATATTGTCATCATTATTTTTGCCGTTATACAGATGAAATCATCGGAAATACAACCTTTTATTTATTTCCAATATTAAGAAAGCGATTGATAATCAAAGCCTAAAAACGAAAAACGCATTTTTATTAAAAAAAAGAGGAAAAACATTTGGCTGCAATGTAAAAACTCACTACCTTTGCACCGCTTTTTTAAAGAAAAGAGCATTTGTTTATTCATTAATGATTCGCTAGCTCAGCAGGTAGAGCACATCCCTTTTAAGGATGGGGTCTTGGGTTCGAGCCCCAAGCGAATCACGGTAAGGGCGAAAGATATTTCGCCCTTTATTTTTATGCAAAATTATGCTGCATAACATATAAAATACTACTTGCATATTCATTTTTATTTTCATAAATTGCAAGCCGATTTTCGAGTTAAGAATTAAGAGTTAAAGATTAAGAATTAAATGCTTGATTTATAACTGTTACTTCTTAATTCATAGTTCTAAATTCTAACATCTAAACTCTAATATCTATGAAAGTTTACCAATCAAATGAAATCAAGAACATCTCTCTTTTGGGAAGTTCGGGCGCAGGGAAAACCACTCTCATTGAGGCAATGCTCTTTGAGAGTGGCGTTATAAAACGCAGGGGAACGGTCGCCGCCAAAAACACCGTTTCGGACTATTTTCCGGTGGAAAAAGAATACGGATATTCCGTTTTCTCTACCGTTGCACAGGTGGAATGGCTGGGCAAAAAGTTGAACTTTATCGACTGCCCGGGCGCAGATGACTTCATCGGCGGAGTGGTTACATCGCTCAACGTAACGGACACCGCCCTCATTCTGCTCAACACGCAAAACGGCGTGGAAGTCGGCACAAGCAACCATTTCCGCTATACGGAAAAGTTCAACAAGCCGGTCATCTTCGTAACCAATCAACTTGACCACGAAAAGGCGGATTTCGACCGCACGGTTGAACAACTGCGCGAGAACTTCGGCAGCAAAGTGGTGCAAATACAGTACCCCGTCAGCACCGGCGCAGGTTTCAACGCCGTAGTCGATGTGCTGAAAATGAAACTCTACAAATGGAAACCCGAAGGCGGCGTGCCGGAAGTGTTGGAAATTCCCGACAGCGAAATCAACAAAGCGCAGGAACTGCACAACGCCCTCGTAGAGGCGGCTGCCGAACACGATGAAAGCCTGATGGAAAAATTCTTTGAAGAAGGCTCATTGACCGAAGACGAAATGCGGCAGGGTATCCGCAAAGGGCTGTTGCACCGGGATATGTTCCCCGTCTTCTGCGTGTGCGCCGAAAAAGATATGTGCGTGCGCCGACTGATGGAGTTTTTGGGAAATGTTGTGCCGAGCGTGGAAGTAACCGAAAAGCCGAAGACCAAGCAGGGCGCAGAAGTAGCCCCCGACCCGAAAGCCGCCACAAGCCTGTATGTATTTAAAACAAGCGTTGAGCCGCATCTGGGCGAGGTATCTTATTTTAAGGTAATAAGCGGCACGCTGCGCGAGGGCGATGATTTGCAAAACATAAACCGTAACTCAAAGGAACGCATCAGCCAAATCTTTGCCGTAGCGGGACAAATCCGCAACAAAGTGGAAGAACTTGTGGCAGGCGACATCGGCGCAACCGTGAAATTGAAAGACACCCGCACCGGCAACACCCTCAACGCCAAAGGCGTGGACTACGATTTTGCCGACATCAAATATCCCGAGCCGAAATACCGCCGCGCCATCAGTGCCGTCAATGAATCGGAAGACGAAAAACTGAGCGAGATATTGACCCGTATGCACGAAGAAGACCCCACGTGGATAATCGAGCAATCGAAAGAATTGAAACAAACCATATTATATGGTCAGGGCGAATTTCACCTGCGCACGCTCAAATGGCGCGTGGAAAACAACGACAAAATCCAAATTGACTACAAAGAGCCGAAAATTCCTTATCGCGAAACTATTACCCGCGCCGCTCGCGCCGATTATCGCCATAAGAAACAGTCGGGTGGGGCAGGGCAATTTGGCGAGGTACATTTAATAATAGAGCCATACACCGAAGGAATGCCCATTCCGCAGACCTACAAATTCGGCGGACAGGAATTTAAGATTACCCCGCGCGACACGCAGGAAATCAGCCTCGACTGGGGCGGCAAACTTGTCTTTATCAACAGCATCGTGGGCGGCGCGATAGACGCACGTTTCTTGCCCGCCATATTGAAAGGCTTGATGGACAGAATGGAACAGGGACCATTGACGGGGTCTTATGCCCGCGATGTGCGTGTGATTGTGTATGACGGCAAGATGCACCCGGTGGATAGCAACGAAATATCTTTCCGCCTCGCGGGCAGAAACGCCTTTTCGCAAGCATTCAAAGAGGCGGGCGCAAAACTCCTCGAGCCGGTTTATGACGTGGAAATCCTCGCCCCGAGCGACCGTTTGGGCGATGTGATGAGCGATATGCAAACGCGCCGCGCCATCATTATGGGAATGTCCAGCGAAAAAGGTTTTGAGAAATTGCAGGCAAAAGTGCCGCTCAAAGAACTCGGCAGTTACTCCACCGCATTGAGTTCCCTCAGTGGCGGGCGGGCGTCATTCACAATGAAGTTTGCAAGTTATGAACTCGTGCCTTCCGATATTCAGGACAAACTATTGAAAGAATACGAGGCGAATAAGAAAGACGAAGAATAAATTTCTCTTTTTTGGGAACGCGGATAGCGCGGGTTTTCACGGATTTTTTTATTATCTGTGAAAATCCGCGTTATCTGCGTTCCCGAAAAAAATGTTGCACATATAAAAAAAAAACCTTACATTTGCAGCCGATAAATCTTAAAACAAATAATTGTATGAAAAAGACATTTTTGACAGTATTCGCATTCTGCACCCTGCTCACCGCAGCATTGGCACAAGACATCACGCTGCCGCAACCGAAAAAAACAGGCGGTATGCCCCTGATGGAGGCATTGAACAAACGCCAATCCACCCGCACGTTCTCCGAAGCGGCACTCAGTAACCAAACCGTAGCCAACCTCTTGTGGGCAGCGTGGGGCTACAACCGCCCCGAAGAAAACAAACGCACCGCTCCCTCAGGAATGAACAAGCAGGAAATCGACCTCTATGTGGTTTTCCCCACCGGCGCGTATCTCTGGGACGCAAAAGCAAACAAACTCATTCAGGTAACCAAAGCCGACCTGCGCAAAAGCGCATCAGGCGGACAAACCTTTGCTGAAACAGCACCGGTAACCATCATCTTCGTAGCCGATAAAAACAAAAGCGATGGCGCAATGACCGCAGCCTACATCTCGCAAAACATCTACCTCTTTTGCGCATCAGAAAGTTTGGCAACTGTTGCACGCGGCGGTTTCAATTCCGATGAACTCAGCAAAGCGTTGAATTTGAAAGAAAACCAAAAAACCGTATTAGTTCAGCCGGTAGGCAGAGTGAAAAAATAATATGCTTACGTTTCCCATTACCGACCCGATAACGCAGTTTCTTTTGATATTGCTGATAATCCTGTTCGCACCGATTATTCTCAACAAGTTGCGCATTCCGCACTTGTTGGGAATGATTATTGCGGGTGCGGTAGTGGGCGAATACGGCTTTAACCTCCTCGAAAGGGACAGCGGCATTATCCTCTCCGGCACGGCGGGACTGCTCTACATTATGTTCCTCGCTGGACTGGAAATAGACATTCAGGATTTTAAGAAAAACAGTTTCAAAAGCATCGTTTTCGGGCTTTACACCTTTTGCATTCCGATGTTTCTCGGCACGCTCACAGGGCTGTATATACTTGATTATTCGCTCGAAACTTCCATACTTTTGGCAAGTATGTTTTCTTCGCACACGCTCATCGCCTATCCCATCATCAGCAAATACGGCGTTACGCAAAACCGCGCCGTCAATGTTGCGGTAGGCGGCACGATGATTACCGATATGCTCGCAATGCTGGTGCTTGCCGCCATTCTTGGTATGCAAAGCGGCGAGGCGAATGCCGATTTTTGGCTGCGCATATCCTTGCACACGGCGGCGTTCATTTTGGCTATTGTCATCTTCTTTCCGATTATAGCGCGTTGGTTTCTCAAAACCTTTACCGACAATATCCTCCAATACGTTTTTGTTTTGGCAATGCTCTTTCTCGGTGCGTTTATAGCAGAATGGGCAGGCATCGAAGGCATTATCGGCGCGTTTCTGGCAGGTTTGTCGATGAACAAACTCGTGCCGAAAACCTCGCCCTTGATGAACAGAGTAGAGTTTGTGGGCAATGCCATTTTCATACCATTCTTTTTGATAAGCACCGGTATGTTGATTAATTTCCGTGCATTTATCAATGGCTTTGATACACTCAAAGTAGCATTAATTATAACTTCCGTAGCGATGCTGGCAAAATATCTGGCAGCCGTTTTGACGCAAAAAACTTTCAAATTCACCAAAGACGAGATGCTGATTATTTTCAGCCTGAACAGTGCCAAAGTGGCTGCCACGCTCGCCATCGTGCTGGTGGGTTACAAAGCGCATTTGTTCGATGAAAACGTGTTGAACGGAACAATCATTATGATATTGATAACCTGCACAGTCGCCTCTTTCGTTGCCCAAAAAGCGGCAAAAAACATCGCCCGGCAAGAAACAACGGACAAACCGCTCAACGAGTGGGAAAGCGGCGAGCGGATACTCATACCGATAAACCGTTTGGAGGCAACCGAGTCGCTTGTAGATTTGAGCCTGAACATCAGGCAGCGGAAATCCAAATCGCATTTTTACGGCTTGAATATCATTGACAACTCCACTTCGAGCATAGAATTGGAGGCAAAAGCGCAGCAGATAATGAAACGCGCTGTGCGCAGTTTTGCCGCTGCCGACTACGAGTTAGAGCCTTTCATTCGCTACGACATCAACATCGTCAATGGCATTATGAGCGCGGTGCGCGAGCAGAAAATTACCGATTTAATACTCGCGCTGCACCAATCCAAAGGCTTTTCGCAGTCCTTTTTGGGCAACCTCACGGGCGGCATACTCGAAAAATGCAACACCACTACAATGATTTACAAGTACGTGCAGCCCATTGCTCTCATCAAACGGCACTTGATACTCGTACCCGACCACGCCGAAGAAGAATTAGGTTTCCCCCATTGGCTTGCCCGCGTATGGAACATCGCCCGCAACACCGGCAGCCGACTCATTTTTTATACCACGCCCGACACTTTTGAGGCAATCAAAAAAATGCCCCTCAGCAATGCGCCGGACTATTACAGTTTTGTGGATTTCAGCGATTGGAACGACTTCTTCCGCCTTTCGCGCGACATTCGTTCAGACGACAATATCATTATGGTGCTTAGCCGCAAAGACCGCCCCTCGTACAACAACGTGATGGCGAAAATCCCTGCGGCAATAAACAAAAGTTTTCAGAACACAAGCATCATTCTCATCTATCCGATGCAAGAAGGCGTTGATAACAACGAGCAGATGAGCCTCACCAATCCCTCTATCCGCGAAATAGAACGCAGCAATATCGGCAGGCTGTTTGTACGGATACGGAAATGGATTAGGAAGTTTAGGAAGAAAAAATAAATCGCGCGATTAATCGTAAACTTTTCCAAAGGTTTGGAAGTTTGGAAAAGTTTGCAATTTGTAAGTTTCAAGAATAATACATACCTTTGCCGTGTAATTTAAAATGTAAAATTATGACAACAAAATTAGACAAGCAAACAAGCGATAAAGTGAGTTTCATTTCGTTTATTGTTCCATATTTTGCAGAAACTTATAAAATGAATATACAAAAGGCATTTTTTTATTTAAAAAAATATGGCGGTTGGGACTATTTGAACAATTGTTGGTGGGCGTTGCATACCGACAGTGCCGAATATGCCGTGAGAGATATTTATGCCTATTGTCGCCAAAATGGAGGGTTGAGATGAATGTTTATCACGGCAGTTATGTAGCAATTTACGATATAGATTTGGCGAAATGCGAGCCAAAAAAAGATTTCGGACAAGGGTTTTATGTTACAAAACTACGTTCGCAAGCCGAATTTTGGGCTGTCAGAAAAGGCGTTAGAAAACGTAGCGACTGCATTATTACCGAGTTTGAATTTGACGAAGATGCTTATGACGACAGCAATGTTAATGTGTTGCGTTTTGAAGATTATAACGATGCGTGGTTTGATTTTGTGATACAAAACCGTAAAACGAAAAAGCCAACACACAATTATGACATTATAGAAGGTCCCGTTGCAGACGATAAAATACAAAACCGCATATTGCGTTTTTTGAATAATGATATTACAAGAGAGGAGTTTTTTGAGCAACTGACACACCCTGAGCCATCTCACCAAATCTGTTTTTGTACGGTAAATTCGTTGCAATATTTAAAACGTAATACACATAATATTGTTTTTAATATTGAAGATATTGGCGAAAAAATAGTAGAAAATTTGATTATTGACTATGGTAAATCAGAAAGAAAAGCATCAGAATTTTTCTTTTCCTCCGAAACTTTCGGAAAACTTGCTGATATTTCCACAAAATTTTACCAGAAATCTTGGCAGGAAATTTATGAATTACTAAAAAATGAGATTTGAAACAATAAACTTTTCCAAAGTGCCAAAACTTTGATAAAGTTCTCAATAGCAAAGTTTGCAACTTTGTATTTTTATAAATACAAAGTTGCAAACTTCTTTTGTTTTAGGGCAAGTTGGAAACTTGCTTTTAACCCGAACGCAGGCAGAGCCTACGCTCAACGGGGTTTCGCGTCATTGCGAGGTACTCCGAAGCAATCCAGAAAAAGTATTTATCTATACTTATTTAACAATACCTTTTATTCTATATCATAAATCCGTCAGTTTTAACTGACGGAATGCAATAAACAAAAAATAAAAAACATTTTCCGAAAAAAAAACGGCATTTTGTTTGTATGTAATAATTATTATATATACTTTTGTCCCCGAACATGATGCGCGTACGCGCAAAAATTTTTTTTGCTTTTTCTCTTTTCGGTACAGAAAAGAGAAAAAGCAAAAAAAATAGTTAGCACAT
>JAISJU010000066.1 GCA_031261165.1 Prevotellaceae bacterium | reverse complement strand
GGACAATCAGGCTGAAAGCCTGAAATCCAAATGATTACGCCCTTGCAGGGCTTGCGTTCGTTCTTTCATAAATCGTAGGGCGTTGCCCTACGCTATTGATTTACCCCTTTCAGGGGTTGCGCAACAAGCACTTAAACCGACTTCTTTACATCAATTGCCGTCAGTTTTAACTGACGGCACTATATATGTATTTTTATGTTGCAAAACATATCATTTTATTTGCATATATCAAAATTCCCTTTTACCTTTGCCCTTTCAAAATAAATTTAATAATCAAAAACAAAAAACACAATGAAAAAGATTTTATTTTATCTGATGCTTGCTCTAAGCGCGGCAACCACAGCAAGTATAGTGACCGCCTGCGGCGATGACAAAGACGAGCCGCAACCGCAGCCTGAACCACAACCAACTCTGATTACAAAGAATTTGGTTGTATCGTTCAGTTCTGGTCATTCAGCAGATGCGTTTTACAAAAAGACTTTAAGTAAAGATAGTTTAGATAAAATATTTTCAGATTCAAATGTAGGAACACTTGAAATTGAATTTATGAATGCAAATAATTTAAGTGAGGTTGGTTTAACTTCTATAAGCAATGCGGTTGATTCTTTACATCAGGCTGTAAATAATCCAGTATATGGTAAAAAGATAAAAATTGAAAGCACAGTATGGTGTATGTATCCAGACCAAATTAATCAGTTATCGGCTGAAACAAAACAGAAATTAAACGCTATGGGTATTGAATTGTTTGATATGTCGTTGGCATTGAATAATTCTGTCGTTGTTCGGCGCAAGTCTGTTCTGTTGTCGTAAGAATATTGTAACCTCGTAGGGGCGGAAAATTTTCCGCCCTTTCATTTGGTTGATTGTAGGGGCGTTGCGTGCAACGCACTTTTTTTTTGCAATAATGAGAGGCGTTGCACGCAACGCCCCTACCAACCAAAAATAAAAAAAGAAAGCGTATGCAATACGCCCCTACGTTATAAATCATTATCTTTGCCCCCGATGAAAACAGAAAAACATTTTTTGCGAAAAGAAATCAAGCAGAAACTTTGTTTGTTGTCCGAACAAGAAAAAAATAGACAATCAACCGAAATCCTGCAAAAAATAGAGCAACTGCCCGCGTTTCAAACTGCGGAAACGGTTTTGCTTTACTGGTCGCTGCCCGATGAGGTGGATACGCAGGCTTTTGCGGAAAAATGGGCTGCGCGGAAAACCGTGCTTTTGCCTGTGGTGCAGGGCGATGAAATGGTGTTGCGCAAATACAGCGGTTTGTCCTGCCTGCGTAGCGGCGCGTTTGGCATTTGCGAGCCGGAGGGCGAGGATTTTACGGATTTCGACAAAATAGATTTGTGCATTGTTCCCGCCCTCGCTTTTGATGCGTCAGGCAACCGGCTCGGGCGCGGAAAAGGCTTTTACGACCGCCTTTTGCCCCGCATCGCCGCGCCGAAAATAGGCGTTTGTTTCGATGTGCAGTTGCTCAACGAAATTCCCTGCGAAAATTTTGATGCAAAAATGGATTTTGTTATATCAAAGTTCTAAACGTAACCATATCGTAACTTTTCCGTAATTCCTGCGTAATCCTTTCCGCGTATTTTTGCGCATTATGAAAAAAAAACTGAAACGGATTGCAGAACGCCTTATAGAGGCTGTTTTTACCCTGAGCGGCGGCATCACTTCGCTCGCCATTATACTGATTATCGTCTTCCTTTTTAAAGAAGGCGCGGGCTTGTTCGGCAATCCGACTGTGGAACACGGCTACGAACTTTGCGTGAATGCCGAAAATCCGGTGAAAAAACTCTCTTCGCAGGAAATCAAGCAGATTTTTGACGGCGACATTACGAATTGGAACGAGGTCGGCGGGCGAAACGAGGAAATTATGCTTTTCCGCTTCGACGATATATTTAATGTATATCCCGAAGAAGAATTTGGGGCGGATTACGAATTTCTGCCCACGAAAATTGACGAGTACATCGCCCTGAATAAAAATATAATTGCCTTTATTCCCGAAAAATACTTATTAAATGAAGAATTAAGAACGAAGAATGAAGAACTCGGACAACAGCCTAATTCTTCATTCTACATTCTTCATTCTTCACTCATTTCCCCTGCCGATTTTTTCAATGGCAAAGAATGGTTGCCGACCGCCACGCCTGCCGCACAATTCGGCGTTTTGCCGCTCATTTTGGGGACATTGCTTGTCAGCATCGTTGCCATTATCATTGCGCTGCCTCTCGGTTTGGGCGCAGCCATTTACCTGTCCGAACTCGCGGGCGAGCGTGTGCGCCGCGTGCTGAAACCGGCGATTGAACTCTTGGCGGGCATTCCGTCTGTGGTCTATGGCTTTTTCGGATTGGTGGTGCTTGCGCCGTTGATACAAAGCACCTTCGATTTGGCGGTGGGCGAAACGGCATTGGCGGGCAGCGTCATTTTGGCAATTATGGCATTGCCCACCATCATCAGCGTGTCCGAAGACGCGATGCGCAACACGCCCCGCACGATGCGCGAGGCAAGTCTGGCACTCGGCGCAGACCGCTGGCAAACGGTCTATAAAGTGGTTGTTCCCTACGCCTCATCGGGCATTGCCGCTGCGGTGGTACTCGGTATCGGTCGCGCGGTGGGCGAAACGATGGCGGTGTTGATGGTAACCGGCAATGCCGCCGTGATGCCGACTTCGCTCTTTGAGCCGGTGCGCACCATTCCCGCCACCATTGCCGCCGAACTTGGCGAGGCACCTGCCGGTGGGGCGCACTATCAAGCATTATTCCTTTTGGGCTGTATTCTTTTCTTGATTACATTAGTCATCAGCCTTTCGGCGGAAATGATTAAGAAACGAAGACTTGAATAAATAAACGAATAATTGAATAAATGAATAATTGAATAGGCTGACGCATTCATTTATTCAATTATTCATTTATTCAATTATTTATTTTCCCTGCCATTTCCGCACAATTTTCCCCATCAATCGCCGAAGACGTGATGCCGCCCGCATAGCCCGCCCCTTCGCCGCAGGGAAAAAGCCCGCGAATTTGCGGGTGTTCCAAAGTTTCTTTGTTTCGCGGAATGCGTACCGGCGATGACGAGCGCGATTCCACCCCGACCACCACCGCCTCGTTGGTCAGAAAGCCGTGCATTTTCTTGTCAAACAGTTTAAAGCCCTGCCTCAGCCTTTCGCTGATAAACTCCGGCAGCCAAAAATGCACCGGCGAGGCAAGCGTGCCCGGCAAGTACGAACAGTCCGGCAGTCCGGGCACCAGCCGCCCGCCGACAAAATCGGCAAGCCGTTGCGCCGGTGCTTGTACGCCGCCCGCGCCATTCACAAACGCCAAGTTTTCTACAAACTGCTGGTATTTCAGTCCCGCCAACGCGCCGTATTGCTGAAAATCCGCCAAATCCTCCGGGCGTATTTCCACTACGATGCCCGAATTGGCAAAGGGCGATTGCCGTTTGGCGTTCGACATTCCATTCACCACAATTTCCCGCTCGCCGGTCGCAGCAGGCACAATAATCCCGCCCGGACACATACAAAACGAATACACGCCGCGCCCGCCGACCTGTTCCACCAGACTGTAAGCAGCAGGCGGCAAGTACTCCCCGCGCTCGGCGCATTTGTACTGAATGCTGTCAATCAACGCCTGCGGATGTTCCACGCGAATGCCCATCGCAAAGCCTTTTGCCTCGAGCAGAACGCCGCTTGCGTGCAGCGTTTCGTAAATATCTCGCGCCGAATGTCCGCTTGCCAAAATCACCGCATTTGCCGAAAAAGTATCGCCATTGGCAGTTTTTACGCCGCGAATGCGGTTGTCATTAATGATAAATTCGCTGACGCGGCTGTTGAAATGTATCTCGCCGCCGCAGTCAAGAATCGTTTGCCGAATGTTTTTTATCACTTCGGGCAAGCGGTCGCTGCCGATGTGCGGGTGCGCCTCGTAGAGAATTTCGTCTTGTGCGCCGTGTTGGTGGAAAATGCGGAAAATGCGTTGAAAATCGCCGCGTTTGCGCGAACGCGTGTAGAGTTTCCCGTCAGAGAAAGTGCCTGCCCCACCCTCGCCGAAACAATAATTGGAATCCGCGTTCAGCCCGTTATTGCGCGACAGTTCGGCAATATCGCGTTTGCGCTCGCTCACATTTTTGCCGCGCTCCAAAACCACAGGCTTATACCCCAACTCAATGAGCCGCAGCGCAGCAAACAGTCCCGCCGGTCCCGCCCCGACAATCAAGATTTCGGGCTTGCCCGCCACATTTTGATAATGCGTTTCGACTTCGCTCAACGACCGCGTTTCGGCTTCGCTCAACGACCGCGTTTCATCGGCGCAAAACACATTGACGGTTAAATTCACTTTTATCTGTCGCGAACGCGCGTCAATAGACTTGTTCTCGATTTGAAAACTGTTGATTTCGCTTTCGCTGATGTTCAGTTGTTTGGCAATAGCCGTTTTCAGCAAGTTTTGTTGATATGCCGTTTCGGGGGGGGTGGTGATTTGGATTTTCATTTCACAAAATATTTTTCAGTTCAATCAAAGAATTAATCAAATAAGTCGGCACAAAAGCCAAATTGCCGGTATCTTCGCGTTCGCAGGGAATATACAATTGGTCGATGCCAAAGTTTTTTGCGCCCGCAATATCCGTCTGAAAATTGTCGCCAATCATCAGACATTCCGCTTTCCGAGCATTGTTCGATTTGGCGGCGTGCTCAAAAATACGGCGGTCGGGCTTGGCACAGCCCACCCTTTCCGAGAAATATACATTATTTATATGGCGGTCAAGCCCGTTAGCCGTTATTTTGAGGCTTTGCTCACGCCACGCGCCGTTGGATATGGCACAAATGTTATATTTCGGTTTCAGGTATTCCAACACTTCGATGCAATGGGGCAGCAATTCGTTTTGATTGTCCCACAGCGTGTTGTCCAAGTCGAAAAACAGGTGTTTATACTTTTGTTTCATCGTTTTTTCTTCTGTCATTGCGGGCTTGGTTACTGAGCGAAGTCGGAGTATGACCCGCAACGACAAAGCCT
>JAISJU010000053.1 GCA_031261165.1 Prevotellaceae bacterium | reverse complement strand
TGTTTCGCGGGCAAACGAAATTCGCGGTCGAAAAACTCCGATTTTTCCGCAACATTTGCGCTGTCTATTTTCACTGTACGGTCGCCAACAGAATATTCTCCGGCATTGACAAAGGCGAGCGTCTGCCGGAAAATTTCGGCGCGAAGGTCGTGCTTGTCGGCGGCGGCGTTGAATTTGCGCAACCACTCGGTGTTGTTAAACGTTTTATCCATAATGATATAAATTACATTTTATCTTAAAAAAGTTCTGCAAATTTACGATTTTTCAAGGTTTAAACAACTTCCAATACATCGCTTCGCTGATTTTTACGTGCCGACGGACAATAGTAAAATGATTTTCTTCTATCACTGATTTGTCTAATGAAGCCACAACTCCTTCTTTGCTTTTCACAAAATATCTGTCCGCTTCTTCCCTGATAATCGGCACGCTAATCCATTCAAGTTCGGCAAAATCCTTTTCCCTCAACCGATTAAACCGCAATTTTTGGTATAACCTTTGAATTATCCACCTGATATTCTCGAAGTTAGCGTTCTTTTGCTTTGTCGCCATATCCAAATACAGCCGCTGATTGATTTTTATCATCATACTTTGATAAGGGCGCGGCGAACGGTCAAAAACAATGTATGATTTTGGAACGAAATCGACTGTTATAGCATTTGAATACGGCTCATTGATACCGACTTTCAGCCCGCAATGTTCAAAATATCGCTTTACCGCTTCCACAACAGTATTGTCAGGTCGAGTGCAGTCGTCGTTGAAACCAAGACAGACGTCAAATTCCGATACTGTCGAAAAACTGTGGCAGTCGAGCAAAAACGTATTGCCCATTGTAATCATCGCGTGCAATGTGTCGAGATGCCCATTATAGAGATACAATCTTCTGAAATGGTCTTCTGCGCTGATTTCCAGACCAAAATCATAAATAATTCCGCGACCTTCGGCGGCAAGCGGGTCGTCAATCTGCCGCCCAACATCGCAATAACAGCGGCTGTACGGAAAAACGGCATTCAAAATTCTTGAATAACCGTGATTGCCAAAAAGTTGTTCTGTAAACCAGTCGGTTGTTTCCCGAATGGCTGCATCCATTTCCGCGTTGCGCTTTACGCCACTCGGCACATAAGTGCTTGAATGTGGAATGTTTAATACTAATTGTAACATAGTGTTATATATTTATTGCTCAATCGTTTGCATAAATTCAGAATATCCTCGCGCCTCGCAATCTGTTTCAGCCAACGTTCAGGAATATTATTAAATCCGTAAAGCAACCCCGCAAGTCCGCCTGCAACGGCTGCCGTTGTGTCGGTATCTTCGCCAAGATTGACGGCTTTCAGCACACATTTTTCGTAACTGTCGGTCGTAAGCAGACACCACAAACTTGCTTCTATAGTATGAAGGACATAGCCGCCGCTTTGTATTTCGTCTTCGGGAACTTCGTAAATATTTTGCTGCAAAATGCGCGAAAATTTGCCGATTTCGGCTTCGCTGACGATATTTTTCAAAGACGCAGGAATTTCGGTTTGTAAATCCTTATAAATGTGAAATTTATCTTTTACTTCCAACAGTTTGCGGGCAAATTCAAGATAATAAAAACAGGCAACAATCGAGCGAATATGCCGGTGCGTGATAGACGAAACCTGCCGCGTAATCTCAAAACGCACTTCTATCGGCTTGTCGCGTAGATAGAAAACGAGTGGCAAAATCCGCATCAGCGAGCCGTTGCCGTTGTCGTATTCGCCGTCGCCACCCGCAAGTTCGGGCTGAACGCCTTTCACGAGATTGACAATTGCCTTTTCGGTTCCGTTGCCAATATCGAAACAGGCATTTCGCGACGTCCAATAGTCGGCATACAGCCATTGAATAAAGAGAAAAGCAAGGTCGTTCAGGTCGTAACCTTTCGTCAGCGATTCGGCAAGGCAAAAAGTGAGCGAAGTGTCGTCCGACCAAGTGCCCGCGGGCTGGCGGTAAGTGGTGTCTTCGCCGCCTTCCATCTCTGTTACAGGGTTTTGGCGCAGTTCTTCGCGGCTGCAAAACTCAACCGGAACGCCCAGCGCATCGCCAACGGCAACGCCAAAAAGGGCGGATTTGATTTTTTCTGTCAGATTCATATTTACCACACAAATTCGCTAAACTTTATTCCAAAAAGGTGCAAATCGTCAGGGATAGAATAAGTTAACTGCCCTTTGCGGTCGCGCAGCAGCATAAGAATTTTGCCCATCGTGTTTCCGCCCGCAAAATAATTTTTACCCTCGTGGCAAATAAGTTTCGCGCCCCAGTAACAGGCAGAACTGTAGCCGGTTTTTGTCGCGTCTTCTATCAGAATGGCGTTGCCGGTGCTGTGCAGCAATTCGCGGAAGGGGCGGCACTGTCGGTATTTTACCGTTAAAACGGCTTTCATCCACTCCGTTTGAATGTGTTCCCAGTCGTCCCTTTGAACGTGCTCGCGTTTCGTTTTATACAACTTTTTAAGTCGTCCGTCAACACGTCCTTTTTTCCCGCGACCGAAAAACAGGTGTTCCATCAACCACTTATGCGCTTCGGGATTCTTCATCCGCGGCGTAAGAAACAACTGTTCCACCTGATTGAAAAGGTAGGTTTCTCCCTGATATTCAAGGTGCAGCGGCTCATCGAGAACTGCCATATTATCAAGCAGATAATAAGGTGTAGTTTTGTCGGTAACGATGGAAATACACTTTTCGGCAGGGTATAAACCAAGTTTGCCGACAGCGGCGAATTGTGTTTCGTCTGTTGGAATAATATCCTCAACAGCAACAGATTGCGTTCTCTCTACATCTAAATAACGCGCAAAAAGCGTTTGAAAAGTTTCTTTACTCATATTATTATAAATTTATTTTCCACAAAATAATAGAAAAAAACTCAAAACAAATTTTGGTTAATCCAAAACCAAATGTTTCTGATTTTTTCTGCAAAGGTACAACAGGGGGGAAGGAAAAAATGAGTTATCGGTTAACCAAACTCAATTTATACGCCTTAATATATTGATGATTAGAGATTTCCACGCTTTCAGAAGCGATATTCTTTTTCAGTTTCGCGATTGCGACTTTGAGTTTGCCGCGCAGATTGGGAATTTCGTTGCCGTCGGCTGTCCAGATGCCGTCGGCAAGGTCGGAGTAAGAGATGTATTCGCCTGCCTTTGCGAGCATTTTCAGCAGCAGTTGAGTTTCAACGAATTGCAGGCGGCAGAATTTACCGGTTTGAAGGTTGGTCAAAACGGCTTTGTTTTTGTGGGCTTTTTGCGAAATATCCTTAAAATCAGTAAGTTGAAATTCGGCAAAAGTGATTTTGTCATCCGAAAACCTTACGATTTCGTCTTCTTCTAACAACTTTTGTTTTTTCGTTTTCAGCCAGTCGTGGAATTTGTACATATAATTCGGGTCATCTTCAAAAACAGACGACGAGCCGCCTGCGTCATTATGTTTTTTACGATTACGCCCTTTAATTCTTTTAAACTCTTTTCTTTCGTCTGCGACCGACATTCCGCTACTAATTAGCCACGCAGCCACTACAATAGTTGTGCGTCCGTCTCTTGTTCTACCGTGCAGATATACCTTTTCGCCGCGCTGCAGTTGTTCATCAATATATTTCACAATTTTAAGCACTTGCCGCATATCTTCGGGTAGCGTGTATGTTGTCATCCGGTAGTGTTTATACCGAACGCCTTTGGGCAGCAGGTGAGCGTAAGGGTTAAGTTTCTCATTTTTTTCTGTCAGGTCGATAAAAGAGGTAAAACCTTCTTTCAGCATCCTGTCTATTTTTCGTTTCGCTTTTTTATCATCAGCATCGCCCGGATAATATCCTGCGGAAAATCGCGATTTGACGACTTCGTATATGTAGCGGCGGGGTTTCATGAAGATTTTACTATAAAGTAGATAATTCTTTGATTCTAAAAGCGCCAAATTCCTGTATCGCCCAAGTTTTGCCGACCTGCCTTGCACCGGTCAGGATGAGTGGCTTTCGGTTGGGCGATTTCTTCCAGATTTCCAATTTGTTAAGAATTTCTCTTTTCATAAATTGCACATTTTTTCCGTTTTTTCGACTGCAAAATTGCACATTTTTGATTAGATTTCTGCTTATGTCCGAAATATTCGGTAAAAGTCGGACAAAAACACTTCTTTATTTTGAATTATGCAAATATTTTTGTCTGAACGGTGATTTTAGATTGAGTTTTTTGATTACCGTGATTATTCAATCGGCGTATTGAAACAATCCTCATCCCATCTTGCAATATTATTTTCAACATAATAGGCAACGCGGTTCATCATTTCTTGGTCGCGGATAATGACGTCGTGGAAACGTTCCTGCCACGCAAATTCAATGCTGTGTTCGCGGGCAAATTTGGTAACGGCAGATTTTATGCCGCCAATGGCAACGGATAACCAACCTTGTTGGGAACGAATATGTTTCATTTTTTCATTAATGGACAACGGTTCATTTGTAGAGACGTGGCATGCCACGTCTCTACATTCGGCATTTGTGGTTTTTTTCGGTATTTTTTCACCATCAATAAACGCAATCGCGTGCCAATGATTTGGCATAACCACAAACAATGGGATTTGGCAATATGGGCAATGTTCGGGTGTTCGTTCAATGATTTCTGTTAAATATTTTCCGATTTCCGATAATTGCATTTGCGGTTCGCCCGTAGAGACGTGGCATGCCACGTCTGTACATTGCCCGTTGCGCACGATTTCCCCAAACGAATGTTCGCGGTTTTTTATGCAAACGGTTATAAAATATGCACCGCCGTTGTAATCGTGCCACGTTGCCCGCGCCGACGGTATGCGGTATTTGTTTTTATATTCCTTAAATCCGCAAAAAAAAAATTGGTAGTTTGAGAAAAATTTTTACGGCTAAAAATGCGGAAAATCTGGCTCGCTGAATGAATTTTTGAGTGAAAATTTTGCAGAAATGCCACC
>JAISJU010000008.1 GCA_031261165.1 Prevotellaceae bacterium | reverse complement strand
CATTGCGAGGAACGAAGCAATCCAGAAAATATTTTAATTCATTTACAAATCACACACCCCTCACACCGACTAATTTCCCCGCGCAAACGCCGTTCCACCAAGATTTTAATGCGGTCTTTGAGCGAGCCGATGCGGATATTCTCCACCACATCTGCCGTAAAAGCATACATCAACAACAGCCGCGCCTCTTCTGCGCTGATGCCGCGCGAACGGAGGTAGAAAAGTGCGGTTTCGTCAAGTTGCCCCACTGTGGCACCGTGCGAACATTTTACATCATCGGCATAAATTTCCAGTTGCGGCTTGGCGTACATTTTTGCCTCGGGCGAGAGGCAGAGGTTTTTGTTGCTTTGATATGCCGAAGTTTTTTGTGCATTCGGCGCAACCATTATTTTTCCGCAAAACGCGCCCCGCGAGTGGTCGTCAAGAATATATTTGAACATTTCCGTGCTTTTGCAATTCGGTACGGCGTGGTCTATGTGCGTGAAATTATCTATGTGCTGGTCTTTGTCGCCCACCACCATTCCGCAAAGTGTCGTTTCCGCCCCCTCGCCTCGAAGTGCAATGCTAATATTGTTGCGTGTCAAGCCGTTATGTAAAGTAATCACGTTTGCCAGCACATTCGACGAGGCTTGTTGTTCTATCAGCAAATTGCAGATATTCACATTGCGATTGTGCGTATTTTCAAGTTTATAATGCTCATACACAGCATTTTTGCCAACAAACACTTCGGTAATGCGGTTTGCCAAAAAGCGTTGCGGTGTCATTGTGTGGTCGCACACCACGAGTTGCACCTTTGCGCCCTCTTCTATGATTATCAAATTGTGGCTGTTTGCCATCATATCCGCGTTGCCGGTCATTATATTGACCAACTGCACAGGGCTTTGCATCTGCACACCTTTGGGAATGTACATAAAAAATCCGTCTTGCGCAAAGGCGACATTAAAGGCGATGTTGTCGTCTTCGGTGGTTTTTACCTGCTTGCCGTAGTATTTTCGCACAAGGTCGGGATATTTCTCGGCTGCCTCGGCGAGGCTGCAAATGATAACACCATTGTTTTGGGCGAAAGATTTTTCGCCCCCACAAAAAAATGTATCATTGACCACAAAACACAGGTGTGCGCCGATATTCGGCACATCGCACTTAAATTCGGCATACGGATTGGTAGAAAGCGGCAAACGATTGATATTCAGTCCAAAATCGGTTTTGTAAGCATCTCGCAAATCGCTGTACCGATAATTTTCGAGTTTCGAGGTAGGAAATCCCAAACGCGCAAAATCGCGGAAAGCCGCATCTCGCTGCTCATTCAGTATATCGGAACTATGCTTTTTGATGATGTCCGAAAATTTTTCGTATAATTCTGTATATTCCATTCTTTGAATTAAGAGTTAAGAACTAAGAGTTAAGAGTGCAAAAGTACGCTTTTTAATGAAGAATAAAGAATGAAGAATGAAGAATTTTCTGTTTTCGACAAAAAAAACGTACTTTTGCATCTTTAATTCTTAACTCTTAGTTCTTAACTCTTAACTTATAAAGAAGATGGCAGTTTTCGAGCATTTGGATTTACTGAAAGAGATGCACGCCGAGCGTTACATTCACATCAACAAGCACCCCGATTTTCCGTTGTGGATATGTAACTATGCAAAAAAAACGCAGCACAAAGGCGTGTGGAATGCCGCCACAACCGTGTGTCGCGGGCTGATTCTCGACGAAAACAACCGCATTGTGAGCCGCCCTTTTCCCAAATTTTTCAATTACCACGAAACCAATCCTGAAGAAATACCCAACGAGCCTTTTACCGTAACCGACAAAGTTGATGGCTCGCTCGGCATCAGTTATTTTTACAAAGGCGTTTGGCGCATTGCCACGCGCGGCAGTTTTACGGGCAATCAGGCATTGAAGGCAACGGAAATGTTGCAGAGAAAATATGCCTATTGTCTGCCGAAAATGAATCCCGACCACACTTATTTATTTGAAATTATTTATCCCGAAAACCATATTATCGTCAATTACGGCGAGCGCGAAGAACTCGTTTTGCTTGCCGTTATCGACACCGAAACAGGCGCGGAACTCGAAAATATCAGCGAAACCGGTTTCCCTGTTTTGGAAAAAATGGAAATCCGCACCCTCGAAGAGGCATTGGCAATGAAAAAAGACAATGCCGAAGGTTTGGTGTTGCACTATGCAAGCGGTTTTCGGCTGAAAGTGAAGTTTGAGGAATACCTGCGCCTGCACCGTGTGATGATGGGCATCAACGAGATAAATGTGTGGCGTTACCTCTCATCGGGCAGAAAACTTGATGTGCTTATCGAAACATCGCCCGAAGAATACCGCCAATGGATTACGGACATCGGCAAAAAAATTCTGGTTGCCTATAACGAAGTGCTGGTAAAAAGCACCATCGAATTTCAATGCCTGCCTCAATGCCGCTCGAAAAAAGAATATGCCGAGCATATCAAAGGCAACAAATATGAGGGTATTCTGTTTAATTTTCTGAACAACAAACCTGTGGAACAACTCTGTTGGCAATATGCCAAGCCTGAGGAAGAGGGCGAGGCGTGGTTTTCGGCGGGCAGAGGTTGAAAAAAATAGTCGAATAATCGAATTATTTTGCCACCGCACGAATACTAAAGCCGTATCTGCGGCTCTTGCCGTACCAACCTGCGGAGCCACTGCCGGAGTACAAGCCGTACGCGTAGTAACTGTAGTACTGCGTACTACTCCAATAGTAGCCGTCTGCGCTGAGGAGCGTGCCGTTACTGACGTCCCGGAAGCCTGCGGCAGGCAGGAAGAGGCTGTTGTTAGTAATCTTGTCAGTAAATTTACGACCGCTTACGCCGTTTTGAGTTGTCCATTCGTTGGTTACTTTTTCAGTGTCAAGCAAAGTTAGCAGTTCTTCCTTTGTCGGTACGCGCCAGCCTGCGGGGCTTGGGTCATTAGCGGTTTCCCATTCTGTTCCTTCGGGAATAGTCCTGTCCCAATTTTCTACGTTTTCGCCTTCAGCAGACCAAGCCGTTTTTCTATTCCATTGATAGAATTTGCCTGCATCTTGGGGTTTAGCAGCAAAAGTGCCGGGTTTATCTACATTGCGGGTTGCCCATTTTACACCATTAATTACTACACCCGCATCTTTTGTCAATGTCGAAGTGCTGCGGCAAGAGTTAAATACTGCGGTTGCTATGACCAATGAGAGCAGCAAGCAAAATATTTTGTTTGGATAATTTGCTTTTTTCATAATTTTGAAAAATTTGTTTGTCAATAAAAGATTAATGATTTCATTTTTTTGATGATTTTTTTCGAGGCAAAGGTACAAAATAATTTATAAGTGATGATTAAAAAACAATGTTATATTTTCCTTCGTGTCTTTGTGACTTTGTGCCTTCGTGTTCAGTATTTTGCCGCTTGCGGCTTTTTATACTAAACACGAAGACACAAAGGCACAAAGACACAAAGGCTATAAATGTACTTATACAAAAAAATCACAGCATAACAAATATTTTTTCAAAAAAACATTTGGATTGTTTATTTTTTCACTACCTTTGTAACCTGAAACTTAAAACCCATAACCTAAAAACTTAGATAATTATGAAACGTAAACATTTACTACTTTTGTTGGCTTTGCCGATGATGAATTTGTCGGCGCAAACCGTTTTGACCTACGCCACACACGGAATGCAGAAAGGTGATGTGCTGACACTCACAGAATTAGCCAATATTGCGGCAGGCGATGGCGGTGCCAACCAAATTTGGGATTACTCCGCAGCCACACCCAACGGAAAAACAAGCACATTGGACTATCAATCGACCGATGGCAAAACTTTTGCCGTATTGCAAAACGGCGATATGACCGTTAATCACAGCGTTTCCGATAAAGGAAAATTGTATTACGGCTTGCAATCCGAAAACGCCGTTATCGAATTTGACGAACCGCTGACGGAACTCGCTTTCCCTTTCCGCTACCAATCGCAAGTGGCGGGCGACCTGAAAGGCACTTACACCGACCTGAACTCCGGCAAAGCAGAAAAAATTGACGGTGCGTACTCCGTTACCGCCGATGGCTACGGCACACTCATTTTGCCCAACGGCGTAACACTGAGCAACGTCTTGCGCATAACTTATGTGAAAGACTACACACAGGATTTGGGCAATGCCTCGTACCACATCACAGTGAAAAATTATTTGTACTATGCCGCCGAGTCGCGTTATCCGGTGCTGCAAATAAAAGATGCCAAAACCTCTTGCGACTGCGGTTGCAACCACAACGAACTGACTGCCGCATACAATGCCAATGTTACGCCGCAAGTTGCACCGAAACAAAGGGTTGAAGCACCACAAAATCTTGTGGCTGAATTGCTCTACACCGTTTATCCTAACCCGACCGACAAGGAACTTCACATTGACTACGACATTTTGGCAAATGCCAAAGTGAAAATCAGTCTTTTGGACTTCTCGGGCAAGAAAGTCAAAAATGTATTGAACGCCAAACAGGAACTGGGTGCCTACTCTACCGCTGTGAATGTGGAAAACCTGCCGAGCGGCAATTATATCTTGGAACTTCAAGTGAACGACAAAGTTTATACCGAGAAAATCATCAAAAAATAAACTTAATGTGCTAATTAATAATGTGCTAATGTGCTAATTCTGCATTAGCACATTATTTATTTGCACATTTGCACATTAAAATATTGATAATTTATTACTTTTATTTGTCGAAAAGTAGTATTTTTGCAGCCTGAAATAATTAGAATTTATAATCCATAATTAAAACATAAAAAAATGGCAGTAATGAATTTTGGCGGTGTTGATGAAAATGTAGTTACCCGCGAAGAATTTCCATTGGAAAAAGCAAGAGAAGTATTAAAAGACGAAGTCATCGCCGTTATCGGCTATGGCGTACAAGGTCCCGGTCAGTCGCTCAACCTGCGCGACAACGGCTTTAACGTCATTGTCGGTCAGCGCAAAGGCGGCAAAACGTGGGACAAAGCCGTAGCAGACGGCTGGGTGCCGGGCAAAACCCTTTTCGACATCGAAGAGGCAGCCGAAAAAGCAACGATTATTCAGTACCTGCTTTCCGATGCAGCACAAATTGAGGTGTGGCACCGCCTGAAACCCTATCTGACAAAAGGCAAAGCCCTCTATTTCTCGCACGGTTTCGGCATCACTTACAAAGAACGCACAAACATTGTTCCGCCCGCAGATGTTGATGTAATCCTCGTAGCACCCAAAGGCTCAGGTACTTCGCTGCGCCGTATGTTCCTGCAAGGCAGAGGTTTGAACTCGTCTTACGCCATCTTCCAAGATGCAACCGGACGAGCCAAAGACCGCGTTATTGCACTCGGTATCGGTGTCGGCTCGGGCTATTTGTTTGAAACCACTTTCAAAAGAGAAGTGTATTCCGACCTTACCGGCGAACGCGGTACGTTAATGGGTGCCATTCAGGGCATTCTGCTCGCACAATATGAAGTGTTGCGCGAAAACGGACATACGCCTTCGGAAGCCTTCAACGAAACGGTGGAAGAACTGACGCAATCGCTGATGCCGCTCTTCGCCGAAAACGGTATGGACTGGATGTACGCCAACTGCTCAACCACCGCACAGCGCGGCGCATTGGACTGGATGACGCCTTTTCACGATGCCACGAAACCGGTGTTTGCCAAACTTTACAACGAAGTAGCAATCGGCAACGAGGCACAACGTTCCATCGACACAAACTCGAAACCCGACTACCGCGAAGGCTTGGAAAAAGAACTCAAAGCATTGCGCGAAAGCGAAATGTGGCGAGCAGGCGCAGTGGTGCGCAAATTGCGACCGGAAAATAATTGATTTGTATATATAAAAAAAGACCTTCCAAAAGTTTTTTGGAAGGTCTTTTTTATTGACCACAATTGTCGGTACTTTTTATTTTTTCTTCTTATACCGCGCATTCAATATCGCTGCCACATCATTGGTAGCATTATAGCCATCGGAGGCGGCATACAGAATATTGTCGTCCATCATATTGCTGAACACGAGTTGAAAACCTTTTTCGGCACAATAGCCTTTCAGCACGAGCGACAAGGAATCTTTGAGTTGCTTGTTGATTTTCTGCTGCTGGTCGTAGAGTTCTTCGGTCAGGCGAGTTTCGAGAGCGCGAATGTCGTCTTGCTTTTTCGCCAAACGCTGGCTTTCCTGCTGGGCGCGTTCTTCTGTGGCATAAATGTGATTGGCGAGTTTCTTCTGGAAATCAACATAATCTTTCTGAAACTCATCGGCTTTTTGTGCCAAAGTGAGGCGCGAACTTTCCTGCTTGCTTTGCAATTTGTCATTTTCTTCGATGGCAAAATCGTACTTTTTCAGCAACGAGTCCGTGTCAATGTAGGCAATGGGCAGGGTTTTAACTGTGGAGTCGCCGGACACATAAGTAGGCACAACCGCCGTAGCCGGTTTCCCTTTGGAGGTGAAAAACAAGATGTAAAGCACCGCAATGGCGATGAACAATACTGCATTAATAATGACTGATGTCTTTTTCATATTTAGAATTTTATTAAAAAACGCACAAAAGTACGCTTTAAATAAAATTATTTCCCTATTTTTGTACGGAAATTCAAATCGCTTTAAATATTTTTAACCAATGAATACAAACACAAGCCTTTTGCCCACCGAAGTTTGGGCGTATTTCAGCGAAATATCGCAAATCCCGCGCGGCTCCGGAAATATGGAAAAAATCACTGCCTATTTGCAGGATTTCGGACAAACACACGGTTTGGAAACCCGCACAGACGAAGCGGGCAACATTTTAATCCGCAAACCGGCAACTTCAAAATCCGCCAGAGCCGTTGCCTTGCAGTCGCACATTGATATGGTTTGCGAGAAAAACAGCGGCACAACGCACGATTTCACCACCGACCCTATCCGCTTTTCCGCCGATGGCGACTGGGTGCAGGCACAGGGCACCACGCTCGGCGCAGACAACGGTATCGGCGTGGCGGCAATGCTCGCCGTCCTGGCTGCGGACAACATCAAACACGGCAATTTGGAATGTCTTTTTACGGTTGATGAAGAAATCGGCTTGCTCGGCGCGTTGGCGTTGAAAAAGGGGTTTTTGAGTGCCAATGTGCTGCTAAACCTCGATTCGGAAGACGAAGAAGAACTGTATATCGGCTGTGCGGGCGGCATCAATACAGTCGCCGTGTTTGATTACGAGCAGGAACTATCGACAGTCGGTTATTTCCATTTCCGCTTGAATGTCAGCGGCTTGCAGGGCGGACATTCGGGCGAGGACATCAACAAAGAGCGCGGCAACGCCAACAAGATTTTAATCCGCTTTCTGTGGCATTTGGCGCAGAAAGCCGATTTAAGAATTAGCCAAATCGGCGGTGGCAGCGCATCAAACGCCATTCCGCGCGAGGCATTCGCGGTGGCTATCGTTCCTTTCAATTTCAAAGAACAGTTGCGCGTGGAACTCAATCTTTTTATCGCTGATATTGAAAACGAGTTAGCCCAAAAAGAGCCGAACCTGCAAATCACGCTCGAAAGTGAAACGGCACAGCCCTTTGTTATTGATAAAAACACGCAAAAACGCCTGCTGAACGCCCTCTACGCTTGTCCGCACGGCGTTATCGCAATGAGCGCGGATATTGCAGGTTTGGTGGAAACTTCTACCAATCTCGCCTCCATTAAAATGCTCGCCGACAATAAAATAGAAGTCGTTACCAGCCAACGCAGCGCGATTGAGTCTGCCAAATATAATATAATGTATATGGTGGAAAGCGTGTTCCGTTTGGCGGGTGCAAGCCGGATTTCGCACAACGAGGGTTATCCGGGCTGGCAACCGAATGTAAATTCTAAAATTTTGCGTATCAGCAGCAAGGTATATGAGCGGCTGTTTGGCGAGAAACCGCGTATCCGCGCCATTCACGCGGGCTTGGAGTGCGGATTGTTCGTGCAAAAAAAACCGAGGTTGGATATTGTTTCTTTCGGTCCCACTATCCTAAATCCGCATTCGCCCGATGAAAAGGTGAAAATTTCTTCGGTGGGGCGGTTTTGGAAATGGTTGGTTGCGGTGCTGGAGGCTATTTAGCACATATTTTTGGCACGCAGATGACGCAGATAACGCGGATTTTCGCAGATTTTTACTAAATGGATTTATCGGCG
>JAISJU010000211.1 GCA_031261165.1 Prevotellaceae bacterium | reverse complement strand
GATTGCGGGTCAAGCCCGCAATGACAAACAGCAAAGGAGGCACGAATTACAATTCCGCACCAACGGAAATTGTTTTAGTGTTATCACTAAACTGTTTAGTGTCTTCAATAATTGCCCGTTGGGCGGAGGCTCTCATTAATAAAAAAGACCCAACTAATTTTTCAATTAGTCGGGTCTTTTTAAAATGTTTATCGTTTACATTTTATTTATATTTCTCCAATTTCTTTTCAAATTTCTTTATCGCTTTAGGCAATTTCTCACGCATTTCTTTGAATAAGTCGTCAGAAGCCTCTACCAATGCCGATGGAATATTATCGCGGTTTTTTACAATTTGTCCTGCGAGAATTCCAAATGATTGTTCGCTCGTACCGGCTGCACTGATTCTCATCAACGATTTACTTTTAGGGTTAACTAATTCAATAGTAACATAAATCTTAGCCTTTGCAGAGCCGTTCTTATTAATCAAAACCGTAGGTTCCAATGATATAGAAACATTAATAGACATCACCGCATTTGCTCCGTTAAAATAACCGAGAACCTCTGCCGGATTTACCGGATAAGTTAAGTAGCCTTCCGGCACTTCCCTTTCGGTTGCCACCTTTGAAAGAGCCAATAAGCCTTTAGCATTAGTCTCTTTTACATAAGTCTGGTAGTTTTCGTTCGCCAACGCATCACTTTCCGGCACGATTGTAAAGGGAAAATCCTTTGACAGTTCATTGAGAATGAAGTTCTTAATTTTAGACACTTCATCAAGCGTATTGAACTTATCGCTCGAAATTGATTGAATTGTTAAAGCAACATCTTCAATACCACTACCCATAACTAAATTTTTGTTAGCACCAATAGAACTAACAACAGCCGTAACTTGGGCATTAGATACAGCAGCCATAAGGCAAAGCACAAAACCTAAGACAAATTTCTTTTTCATTTGATTTAATTTTTAATTGTTGATAAATTTAATAGAAAAATAACTGCGCAAAATTACACAAAATTTATTATTTACCAAACTTTTTGCGTTTTTTTTATAGCCAATATTCAATTTGCTTGTGCCAATTTACAATCGGCGTAATAAGTAGCATTAAAGAAATACAAATAAAACACAGTATACTAACAAGTTACAACACGCCAATTGCAAATTACGAATGTTCGGAAGAAATTATTTATTAAGAAATATCTTTATCAGAGTTTATATAGAATAAAATATTTTGATTTTCTGGATTGCTTCGGAAATACCTCGCAATGACGCGAAACCCAAGAGCAGTACGTCATTGCGAGGTATTCCCGAAGCAATCCAGAAAGAATAGAATTCAATAAATTGCTGATTTATCTGTATTTTCATTCCTTATGGAACGAAAAATTGCATTAATTCCTAAAAAGATTAAGGATTAAAATCTTCCGAACACTCGTAATTGCAAATCCGCGCCAGTGTTTTTTACCTAAACGGTATCGGAAACTCATAATAAACCGATACAGCCTCGCCGTTTAGTACTCCGGGTATCCATTTCGGCATTCTTTTTATGAAACGAACAGTTTCCGCATCACATTCGGGGTCAAGTCCCTTGACAACTTTTACATTTTTTATTTTCCCCTCTTCATTGACAACAAAACCAACAAGAACTTCGCCTTTAATATTATTTTGTGGATAATAAAAATTCTTGCTGATATATTTCATGAGTATAGAATCTCCACCGGGGAAGTGAGGCATACGTGGTATCCAAGTATAAATTTCTCCTACTTTTTCAAATTTTTCATTCATATCTGCCGGAACATATATTCCCATATTTTTGTATCCGTTATAAGACTGGCAATAATATTGTTTTCCTGCTTTTTCTACAAGGATGTAGGATTCTTCTCTCACATTTTTTAGTGAGTATAGCACCTTAATGTCTGATTTTGTTGCAGATGTTTTCTCAAAATATTTACTGATAGCTTCGGATATTTCTTTAGATTCTACTCGCTGCCAACGATAGCGAGAGTGGCTGTAATCCAAATCATTTCTGAACAATTGGAGTGATTTTAGATAGTTTATTTTTTGAATATCTTTTTGCGGAATGCCGGCATTGCTTCGGATTAATATGATATTTGTTGAATCGCGATGTACATAAAACAAGCCTAAATTTTTATTCATTTGGGTATCACTGTTTGGGCAATCTCCGTCAACAGTTATTCTCTTTAAGGTGAAACGGATATAATTTTTGCCTTCTTGGTTATAATTTCCTGAAGTAGTTGGGAAACAATCATTGCCACACGGTGCTGTGTAGTAACTTTGAAATGTTCCATCTGCGTTAAAGGTTATATGGTTGCCATAATCCCAACCATAAGTTGTATCGGGTTTATGAATCGTATATTCGGTGCGTGCGTTGTTAATCAATTTGTCGATTTTCCAGTCGCCTGCAAGTTTCGCCGATACATTGGTGGTTGCATTCTCTATTTTCGGATTATTGCTAAATAAACAACAAGAGATGATAACACCTAACAATAATAAAATTGATTTTTTCATGCTTATTAGTTTTTTGCGAAAATTTGCGTAATCTGCGTAATTTGCGTTCTTTCTTCTTATCTCACCACACACTTAAACGTTTGGCTTGCACCATCTTGTTTGGTTAATCTAACCAAATAAATGCCTTGCGGAAGAGTTTTTGAAAATGAATTTTCGGCAAACTGTTCAAAGATGATTTTTCCCAAAACATCATAACAGGAAATTTTTGTCAGTTCGGACAAATTACTAATATTCAATTGATTATCGGTTGAAAAAATGCTGATATTTTGAAATTCAGGCTTATTAACCGAATTTACCGGTGCCGGAACGTAATCAAGTTTATCATCAAGCCACGCAATTCTACCGCGCAAATAATCCTTTACAACAGTCACTTCGCCCGCATAACTGCCTTGAACGCCCCAATTCATGTGCACCCACTTATCAAGCGTGCCCCAGCATTTAAAATTCAAGTCCTGCGAGGCATTGATTTGCACAGCATACTTGTCTATCACGGCAAGCAAGGTATCGGGGTTGAGTTTACCGTTGTCGCGATACTGCGCATAGGTTGTTTTGAGTTCGTTATATAGATTTGCATCTGACAACCAACGATTTACATACTGTTTAAAATCGCCCGCCGAACTACCGTTTTTATAAATCCAATCGGGTTTTATTGGGTGCATACGGTAATCATTGTCAAAAGCAATATCAAAGTCCCAAACAGGACCGAAATAAAACTTGTCGTCTCCACGTTTTTTGTACATATAAACGCTCCAATAAGTATCGGTATTGCCCGAAATTTCGCCCACCAAAAAATGGCGAATCAAACTCGGAACATCGGTATATTTCCTGAAACCGCCTGCAAGATTGGCATAACCGCTACCGAAAAGAGCGTTTTCCATCGCATTGAAATGTCCGATTATATAATTATTTTGCTCGGCAATGTTGTTGTCGGGCGATTTGATGGTAACGGGAATACCTTTTTGAGCCGAATGAAACCAAATGTCTTCCGTATAGGCGTAAGCATCAACCTCAACCAGATAGCCGCCCGAAAGGTCGGGCAAAGTCGTTACTGTTTTTTTCAATTCATCAACATCTACGCGCTCCGGTGCCACTTGAATGTGGTCGCAAAGTTGGTAAGTACCCTGATATTCACCGTTGAGAACGACATCAACCAACTGTCCTGCGGGCGTGTAAGCCATTTCCGTTCTTTTGCTCAAATCGAACGCCAGTAGATTGCGTATCAGTGTCTTATCGCCCCAATTATTGATTAATGTCCAGTTCTTTTCGTTTGCGGGATTGCCCAAAAGTTTGGTCTTGTTGAAAAGTTTCATTCTGTATGGCTTTTTGAGCGGCTGATTATTTTTATTGGTAACGTAATCATATCCGCTTACCGTCATATCCCAACTTGCATTGCCGCGCCCCCGAATTTCCAAACTGTCGGTATAAACATACGAGCCGTTAATGATGGTAACAAAGCCTTTGATATAATTTTCTTTCGAGTTAATTATCTGATTATTAATAGTGTGAATTGAAACAGTCGGCAGATTGGTAACCTGTCCCACGTGCGAATTGTTTCCTGCCGATAGATAGCCCCAAAACTCGAGTTCGGCAACATTGCAACGGCTGTCGCGCCTGCCGACATAACGAACATAACGATAACCTTTTGAACTATTGACCGTTGCAGAACTCAATTGGTTTGCCGGCGAATTGTTTGCAATCACGTGCAGCGGAATGGCATCGCTGAAATCGGCTCTGTTTGCCCCTTCAAAAACGGCAGTCAGCAATCTATCGTTGGGCTGTCCATCGCGCGGACACCATTTTACTTCGGTGATAACGTATTTTTGCCCCAAATCAAGCCCTGCCCAACCGTTGCGCGGAAAAGTGGCAAAATAAGTGCTGAAATCGCCGTCAAAACAATTCGCTTTGGTATTCACAGTGTATGATGGTTGGCTATCATTTGCATAATCAACGCTTTCTGCTGTGCCGATAATATTTCCCACAGCATTCAGATTAATGGAAGTCTGTGCATTAATTTGTATTGCAAACAACGCAAACAAAACAGGCAATGTGATTTTCTTCATAAAATTTAGACTGTCAGATACTCCATTTTTTGAAAAAATGGAATATCTATATTATTATTTTCTATTCAATACCCTCTTAATTTCCTCAGGCGTATAAGCATTCGGAATTTTATCTACAATACTGCCAATACCTTGTGCAGGCGCATTTTGCAATACGCCGTTTGCAAATTCGAGCGGCTGGGCATCGGTTGCCGTCAGGAAAAATACATTGTCCTTTTCGTTGTCATCGCCAATATTGTCGGCAAAATCTGCAATTGCAGCAAAATAATATTTACCGTTGAGTGTCGGCAATGTGTAAGTATGCGTTTTCTCAACGCTTTTGCCCTGCGCAATGCCCGAAAAATTATCTTTCACCAAAATGCCGTTGCTGCGGCTTGCGTGGGCGGCGTTGTAATACACATACACCACCGAAAAATCCTGCGTAACAGCTTTACCGTTGTTTTGCAACTTATATGAGAACGTTCCGTCAAGATTATCTGCAAAACTTATGGACAAATCGTTGCCTGTTTTTGCTTTTGGTGCCGACTGCGTAGTTCCTGTATTTTCGGCAATGTAGGCAGAAAAGCAGAATTTCTTGCAAAAGAAATCGTAATCAACCCAAATGCTGCCTTTGTCGCCCCAACCTGTACCCCACGAATTGCGCACGCGGAAAGCGTTTTTAGTATCGTCATAACCCACCAAAGCAAGAGCGTGATAGGCGTGTTGTCCTTTGTAATTTTCTGTATCATCGTCAATAACAGCCGAAGAGTTCCAAGCCATAAACCGCTCACCGAGTGCAGCACCAAAGGCAATGGGTTTTCCCTGACTTAAATATGTTTTAAAAGTTTGGGCATTCATATTTTGAGTATTGCTTCCGCCATTAATATCGCGATAGGCTATCATTCTGTAAGTGCCGATTTTACTATTGCTGCCTTTGGCAGTTCCCGATGTGCATTTGGTTGTAAAATAAGGTACCGTTGCCAAAGAGGCAGCACCTGTTTTTTGCAAAGCGGCAAAGGCAGGCTCAAAATTCGTACCGTTGCAACTGGGGTCTGCCTCCGGAATAGCATACCACAAGTCGGTCGGACTTATTTGATTTGCTTTTAATGTAGGGTCTGCACCTGTTTGTTTGGCATCAAGAGCCGTTTTCAGGTTATAGCCGGTAGCCCACGCCACGCAAGTGCCATAATTACCCTGGTCGCCAATCGGTGGAAAATATTGCTCCAAAGCATTATAAGTTGCAGGCAAACCTCCATCGGGAACAGGCGCGGGGTCTACATCAGGAACGCCGTCCGGGTCTTCATCTTTAGCCAGCCAGCCGGTTTTACCGAGCAGCCACGTTATGATTTGTTCTACGGCTGTCCAATCTACATTGCCTTCCTCATCGCAACTTTGAAACGAAAGTGGCATCAGCATCAGCGATGCCATAAATATCAAAAAGTATCTTTTCGTGCTTTTCATATTGTTTTTATTTTATTATTTTGATTGTTTTGTTTAATTATTTCCTAACAAAAAATGCTTTTGAGAAGTCAATATTCTCAGGTTTCAGTCCGTCTTTTTTTAGCGGAGCGGCAAAATATGCGTCTTCAAAATCGGCAGTTCCATTAAATGCAGCATTCATAAATTCGGCAGTTTTTGAAAAATTAGCCTGCAAAAATGTTGCATTTTTTTCAAAAACGACATAATTAAACAACGCCCTATCCAAAACGTTTATTAAACTAAAATCGGCATTTTCGCTAAAAACGGTGTTATTAACCATAAGTTTTCCGTTTACTTTGATTTCCTGAAAATTAGCCTTCTTTTGAAATTTGGCATCTAACAGCGACAAATTGCCGAAAAACGAGGCATATACCATCGTAAATGCCTGTTCGGCAGTTACTTCATTAAAATAACTGCTTTTGCTCCAAACGGAAATATTGTTGAAAGTAGCCGGTTTCCGAAACGTTGAGCGACTGAAATTTACGTTGCCGAAAACGATTGCACCGCGAAAATCAACATCTTGCCGAAAATCGCAGTCCAAAAACACTACATTATTTCTGAAAACGGTTTGCACATCGGCTTGTTTTCTTGTGCCGGCAGCCGTTACTTTGCCCATAAATACACAATTGCTAAAAAAAACGTTGGACTTAACTTCCGTCTGAATGATGCCTGCATCTGCCAAAAACGGCTCATTTGCCTGCGAAAAATCCAAATCGTCTAAAATAATTTTATCAACAATTTGTACCGGCTTGCCTTTTTTAATCAGTTTCAAGATGTCCGCCGATTTCATTTCCTTTTTTTCGGCATTGGCGCACGAGGCGAAAAGGAATAACGATGTGAGAATGAATACAATAGTTTTTTTCATAACGAGTTTTTTCTGTTTTAGATACTAAAAATCGCGAAAAGGTTTAATTGACCAATATTTTCAATCCTTTTTGTATCACTTTTATATTGACGGTTTCAGGCTCGTTGCCCGCCTCGCCGTCAAAGTGAAATGCGCCGCCCTTTTCGCGTTGTAAGGTAATTTCTTCAACTTGCAGCGTAGTCATATAACTGCTTTTGTCTATCTGTTTGGTAAATAGACGGATAGCAAGTCCCGGTATTGCCACCAACGGAAAATGGCTCAAAATGGCGATGTCCATCAAACCGTCTTGCAAATCGGCGTGGGGCGCAATGTAGGCATTGTTGCCATATTGCGAGGCGTTGGCGAAAGTAATCAGAAACGCCTCCTGTTCAAAACTAATTTCTTTGTTTTTCAGGCAGTAGGTTTGCGGTTTGTAATTCAGCAAACCCGCCACTATTTTTTTGATATAAGTGCGTATGCCCCTGCCGTCTGCCAACGCAAATTCGTAACTGATTTGCGCATCAAAACCGGTGCCGCAAGTACAGAAAAATATCCTGTCGTTGGCTTTGCAGTAGTCAATTTCCACCTCGTGAGCGTTTTTCAGGTATTCGACGGCTTTTTTCGTGTTCACCGGAATACCCAAATGCCGCGCCAGCCCGTTGCCCGAGCCGCAAGGGATAATGCCCATTGCCGTATCGGTGTGTATCAAGCCTTTGCCTACCTCATTCACCGTACCATCACCGCCAACGGCAACCACATATTCATAGCCCTCCGCTGCTAACTGTGCCGCAAGTTCCGTTGCGTGTCCCGCTCTTTCCGTATAGAAAAATTGCGGCTCAAACTGCGTTTTATTCAATATAGTACTAACCTGTGTCGGGATTTTTTCTTTCGATTGCGTGCCGGAAACAGGATTGATAATAAAAGCAACTTTTCCCATAGTTTTTTTATATAAAAATTTTCGACAAAAATACGCTTTTTTTTTGATAGTAATATTTAAAAGATTATTTTTGTGCAATTTTTTTTGCGAAAAATGGGAAAAATACGAATAGCCATCGTGTCGCCTTCCGGCGCGATAGACGAAAATTATATTGACGGTGCGGCTGCACGCCTTTCTGCGTGGGGCTTTGAGGTCATTGTAACGCCTCACGCGCGGAACAAGTACGGTCGTTTTGCGGGTACGCCCGAAGAACGCCGTGCCGACCTGCAATGGGCTATTAACCAAACGGACATTTCGGCGATTTTGTGCAGCAGGGGCGGCTATGGTGCTGTGCAAATTGTGGATAAAATTGACTTTTCGCCGTTGAAAAAGCACCCGAAACTGTTGATTGGTTTCAGCGACATTTGCATTTTCCACAGCGTTTTGACAAATATGAAACTGCCGTCAATTCACGGCATTATGGCAAAGCACCTGACGGAACTCGGCGAAAACGATTTGCCGGTACAAATGTTGCGCCAAATGCTCGCGGGCAAAACGCCGAACTACAAAATTCCGCCCTACCCGCTCAACCGCAACGGCGCAACAGAAGGCATATTAACCGGCGGCAACTTATCCGTACTCTACGGCTTGCGCGGCACGAAATTCGACATCAAACCGCGCGGAAAAATCCTCTTCATCGAAGATTTGTCCGAAAAGCCCTACCACATCGACCGTATGATGCACAACCTGAAACTCGGCGGCATTTTGGAAAAACTGTCGGGCTTAATTGTCGGGCAATTCACTGAATTTGAAGAAGATGAGTTAATGCTGAAAACCGTTTATGAAATCATTGCGGACAGCGTGGCGAATTACGATTATCCCGTTTGTTTCAATTTCCCTGCGGGACACGTTCCCTATAATTTGCCTTTGATTTTCGGGAAAAAATATGAATTGAATGTATCTGATAATGCAGAATTGAAATCCGTCCGTTAAAACTGACGGCAATATACAATAAAGTCCCTTTCAAGGGACTTCTAACATAAAATTGCCGTCAGATTTATCTGACAAAAAAAATAAAATTATGGCACACAACCACGAACACCACCATCATCACAGCCACGCAACTAAAAATATCGCATTTGCGTTCCTGCTGAACTTCTCGTTTTGCATCATCGAACTTGTCGGCGGATTGCTGACGAACAGTATCGCCATTCTATCCGATGCGCTGCACGATTTCGGCGACAGCGTGGCACTCGGCTTGGCGTGGATTTTTCAGCGCATTTCGGGCAGAAAACCCACTACACAATACACTTACGGCTACAAACGCTTTACCATTTTGAGCGCGATAATCAATTCCGTTATTTTGATAAGCGGCTCTGTGTTTGTGCTTTACGAAAGCGTGCAACGCATCTTTTCGCCCGCCGAAACCAATGCCAAAGGTATGTTGCTCTTGGCAATTTTGGGTGTCATTGTGAATGGCGCGGCGATTTTCCGCCTCAAAAAAGGCAGCAGCGTGAATGAACGTGTGGTGTCGCTGCACTTGTTGGAAGACGTGCTGGGCTGGATTGCCGTGCTGATTGTCAGCATTGTAATGATTTTCATTCACGCGCCCATTCTCGACCCGATTTTGTCCATTGGCATTTCCATATACATATTATATAATGTATATCGAAATCTGAAAACCATTTTTCTGGTCATTTTGCAGGGCAAACCCGAAAATATTAACGAAAAGAAAATATCCGAAAAACTTTTGACCTTACCAAACGTGAAAGAAATCCACGATTTGCATATATGGACAATGGACAGCGAATACAATGTGCTGACCGTACATCTCGTTTTGACAACAGAAACGGACATTTCCGAACAACAAAAATTGCGATGCGAGGCACATAACTTACTAAAAAGTATCGGCATAGAACACGCTACCATTGAGATAGAATATGACGGCGAGGCGTGCGAATGGTGTGAAGAAAGTAAATGCTAATGTGATTTCTGATTATTTTTGGCTATTTCTTTCAATTTACGATACATTTCTATTTTAAAGATATCCTGAAACAATTTGGCTTCTATAGATAGAAAACTAATTTTTCTTTTTTTCCCGTCAGGCATAAGAAAAGTCAATTTTATTATATGCACCCATCTAAAAAAGATACGTATGGATAGTAATCCAACTGAAACGCTTATTAAACGAGAAGTTTCTATTTGTCCTCTTTTAAAAGATATATATGCCAAAAATAGTTGGTAAAATAGTGCTGTAAGTGGCATTGGCATTGCTTTATAAGAAAGTTTATTGAAAACGATTTCAATAAACTTTTTTAATAATAAAAAAATAGGTTTTTTTAGCCATAAAAAGACATCGGTAAAAATAAAAAAACTGTTCGGAGATTAGTCCGAACAGTTCCGCTTTTTCCGCGTGTCTTGAAGTTTATTGCTGACAGGTTGCTCCTCAGCAGAGCCTGTTTCCTCTTCAACTTCGCCTCAAAGGTAATGAAAATTTTTGACAAAATCACCAACTATTTTTGGCATCATTACCTTTAAAACGTTTGAAATAAATCCATTCATTATCCATTCTGACGGTATAAAATCTACCAAAAGTAAAATAATATATAAATGGAAACACAACAACAATTATATCTCTTATTAGACTTAGTTCTTGGAATGTTTGTATCTCATTTGTCAATTGACTGAAAGCAATTAAAAAAACTTAACACAAGTATAACCATCATAAAAACCATAGCGCAATAATAAGTCTATATACCAATATATTTTTTGTTGATATTTGTAATCCTTTATTTTCTTTCATTTTTTTATTCATAGAATAAGATTAAAAACAACTTTGCAAATATAGTGTTTTTGGGTCAGTTTTTGCAAATTATTGATTTGAATATTTTTT
>JAISJU010000207.1 GCA_031261165.1 Prevotellaceae bacterium | reverse complement strand
AACGAGGCAGGCAAGAGCAATCGGTGGTTTGCCCCCACAATAAAGCGCGTCAGGTGCGGAATTATCAGTCCCACCCAGCCAATCAGCCCGCTCACCGCCACAACCGAGCCGGTCATCAGCGATGCGCAGCAAATAACCACTGCCCGCAAACGCCGCACGTTAATCCCCAAAGCACTTGCCTCCTCCTCGCCAAAGGACAGCACATTCAGTTTCCACGAGGCAAGTTGCAAAGGAACGAGCGTCAGCAGAACGATGGGCGCAATAACAACAATCTCGCTCATCGTAATATCCGAAAAACTGCCCATCAGCCAAAACACAATATCCGGCAGTTTCGACTCGCTGTCCGCCACGTACTTCATCAGCGAAATCAACGCGCCAAACATCGCCGACACAGTCATTCCGGACAGTACCAACATCAATATTTTATCGTGCTGCCCGTGCATCATTCGGCTGACTGCCAATGCCACCATAACGGCAAGCAGTCCCATCGCAAAAGCCGACACCTGCACGGCAAACACCCCCGCCGAAAACAGTATCGCCAGCGTAGCCCCAAAGCCCGCGCCCGAACTCACGCCCAGAATATCGGGGCTGACCATCGGGTTGCGAAACAATCCCTGATACGCCGCCCCCGACACCGCCAATGCCCCGCCCGTCAGCAATGCGCCCAAAATACGCGGCAAGCGCACTTGCGCAATAAGCACAGGTACGTTTCCGTCAACACATCGCCCGCCGAAAAGAAAAGCCGCCAAATCGCCCCAAGCGATAGGGTAGCGACCCACCGTAAATGAAAACACCGTTATTAAAACAAAGAATAACGCTATCAACAAAATGATATGTTTTGCATTTCTTTTCATATTGCACAAAGTTCCTGCAACTCCGTATCCATTTCCGCGATATATTGGCTATACCGCATCTGCAACGCCTCATACCGCGCTATCAGCCGCAGCCCGAAAGGCGTAAGAGTCGCCCCGCCGCCGTGCGTACCCCCGCGTTGCCGCGAAACCACCGGCAATGATGCCGTAGCGTTAATGTCCTTTATCACCGCCCACGCCTGTTGGTACGACATTCGCAAGACCTTCGATGCTGCCAAAATCGAGCCTTTGGCGTGAATAAGCCGCAGTAATTCCACCCGCCGCGCATTGAGAAAACACGCGCCGTTTTTGTCGATTTCCAACCGGCTTGATATTTTGAAAGGACGATACATTGTATTCTGTTTTTTATAACGCTGTACAAATGCTGTGCCATCATTAATAATACTTTGAAAACCAATCATATAAAAAGGAAGTATAACGCCCTTTGGAAAGAAACAATACAAAAATGTAGAAACTGCAAAATGTGTTCTGCGTAAATTTGCGTTCAAAAAAAAACTCGAAATATTTTTTGCATATTAATAATATTTGTTGTATGTTTGCAGAACAAATTTTAAACACAAATTCATTATGAAACGAACAATCACTATTCTCCTTTTTTGCGGGATATTCGGCGCAGTGTCGGCACAGAGCGACTTGCCCGATAAAGCCTTTTTGGCTTTTCTGCACGGCGGCTACGGCACCATACCCGCCAAAACTTCGGGGCTGACAATCACCTCCGAAGACTACCAAAAAGACTTGAGTTCCGGCGGCGCGTGGAACTTGCAAGCGTATTTCCGCAGCAAGATGTTCATTGTCGGCTTGCTCTACGCGGGCTACACGTCAAGCGGCAGCACCGAAAGTTATGTAGCACCCGGCTTGAGCGGCGGCTTGAGAACGTCAGACAAACTTCTGACCACCTACATTGCACCGCAGTTGGGTATGAACATTCCCGTTGCCGAAAAATTCGACATCGGCTGGAACGCCGGATTTGGCGGATTGTGGCTCAAAAACGCCGGTGAAATCAACGGAAAACCGCGCACACTGCAAGGCAGCACTTTCGCTGTTGACCTCGCCGCACGAGGCGTATATAACATTACGAAAAACTTGGGGATTTCGGCGGAAATTATGTACATTCTCGGAAACCTCACAAGGACTAACCTGAATTACCACGATAAGGATTACAAAATAAACAATCTTGACCAGGTGTCCGCAAGTCAATTAACTTTTTCTCTTGGTTTAAAATGTTCATTCTAAAAAAAATACGATTATGAAAAAAATAAATTTTATATGCCTTTTGGCAATTGTTTTTAGTTTCGGCGCCTGTACTGAAGACTTGCGCATTGACCCAAGTGTGCTGCCCCCCGTAACGGAAACGGGCGCAAATACTTTCGGCTGTTTGGTTGATGACTGGGCTTATGTAGGCGGTCGTTATTACAACAACGGCTCGCCTCTTATTTATAATGAATTACATTCCATCGTTTTCAACTATTATGAAGCATCAAATTATATTGATGTCCGCATAAAAATAGACGAATTGCCCGACAGGTATTTGAAATTCACAATTAAAGATGTGGTAAAAACGGCAGCATTGCCACAAAACTGTACTTTTGAGAATGCCAGATTTTCGGGTACAACGGACAATACCGGCGATGAAAGCGTGATAGAAAACGGTACCGTAAAAATCACAAACTTTGATACCGACTTAAATATTATAAGCGGTATTTTCTACGGCACAAAAATAACCGAAGGGCGTTTTGATGTGCATTACATAAAACGCTAATAAATAAGAGCGAATGACGTATATAACCTTATGTTATTACGTCATTCGCATTTTATATAAAATAAAACAATGATTTACAAAATCAAATTCAATATCTTCACTTTACTGTTCCGCGCCTTTGCTTGGCTGGCAGACCAAACAGGCGGTTGGGCGGTGTTTGCCAAGCCGAAAATCGTGTTTGGCACGCTCGTTTTGGGCTTGGGCATAACGGCTTGCGGCAACACGCCAAATTCTTCTGAAAACGTTTCGGAAAACATTGATACCTCGAAATTTATTATAAAAGTAAAGCCGGATTCGGTGAAGATGGATACGGTTAAAGAATTTAGTAACGAAACAGCAGGAATAATTATTGAGCCGGAAATACATTATCCTATTTCTTGTTATGTACCTGCACCGATAGATATGGAATACCTCCCTTCCTTTCCCGAAAATGTGGTAACCTATTTGCAAAAAAACTTTCGTTATCCTGTTTTAGCAGCAGAAAGTGGCATTCAGGGAACAACTGTTTGTAGTTTTATGGTTAATGTAGATGGTAGTATTTCTGATATTAAAGTGATAAAATCAATAAACTCACTTTTTGACAAAGAAGCCATTAGAACAATAAAATCTATGCCTAAATGGAAACCCGGAAAAGTGAATGGCAAAGAAGAAAAAATGGAAGTAACCATTGCTTTTGTTGCAAAATTAATAACAGGAAAAAAAGAAACAGATACAATCGTTTCTAAACGTTATACAAATGCTAATTATGAAGTAGTAATATCAGAGTATGAAACAAGAAGGACATACTGTTATGCGGGAGGGGGGGGAGTATTACCATATTATTGGGACGCCTATTTCCCAAATGATTTGAAAAATTATATCGAACAAAATTTAGTCTATCCCCCGCAAGCCCAAGCAGACAGCATTGAGGGTACAGTCGTTTGTCAGTTTAAAGTCAGCAAAAGAGGGCGGATTTCGCGCATAAAAGTCGTGCAAAGCGTTCATCCATTGTTGGATAAAGAGGCAGTCAGGCTTATCAAATCAATGCCGAGATGGGTGCCTGCGCGTAAAAACGGTAAGCCGGTCAGGTCAAAAACTACTTTGGAAATTGAATTTGAATTGTAATAACCGATTAAGTAATTTCCTCGATGAAATCGGCAAAAATAGAGTAGGGGAGTAGGGTATGGAAAAAGATTTTTCATAATAATTGAAAAAAACGCTCATTTTTTTTGGCTGTTAAAAATAAAAGTCCTACTTTTAGCGCAAGAAATTTTTTAATCTTAAAATACATTACTGCTATGGAAGAAAAATTGATAACCATTGCCATTCACTCGTTGGAAAAGGCGCAAGTGCTGAAAAACATTCTTGAAAAAGAGAACATTAAAGTGTATATCCACACAGTAGATTTGGTGCAGCCGGACAAAGTAACTGCTGGTGTGCGGGTGCGCATCAAAGAAAGCGATTTGACCAAAGCGTTGAGCATCATTGAGCAAGCCAATTTCTACGAAAATGTGGAAAAATATGCCCAAGAGGTCAAAGTGGAAAAAAACAAAATCCTCGTTCCGATTGATTTTTCGGATTATGCGCAAAAAGCCTGCGAGTTCGGTTTCCGCTTGGCGCAGGTTTTGAACGCGGAAGTGATGCTGTTCCACGCATACTACACGCCGGTGTACGGCTCGCTGACCTTTGCCGAAATTGCCTACGAAATCAACGAAAGCGATTCGGTGAAAAGTGCCGTAAAGAAAATCGAAACTGACATTCAACAACTTAAAGGCGAGTTGGAAGAAAAAATAAAAGCCGGAAAACTGCCCAATGTGCCGTTTAAATACGCCATTGCAGAGGGCGTGCCGGAAGAAGAAATTCTGACCTACATCAAAAATTACCGCCCGACAGCCGTTGTGATGGGTACGCGCGGCAAAGACCACAAGGACATCGACCTTATCGGCAGCGTAACGGCGGAAGTGATTGAAAACAGCCCCGCGCCGGTCTTCACAATCCCCGAAAACGCGCCGCTAACGGACTTTTTCACTGTCAAAAACATTGCCTACGCCACCAACTTTGGGCAAAAGGATTTGATTGATTTTGAGCATATTATACAATTTCTCGCGCCTTTCAAATTCAAAATCCATTTTATCCACATTCAGCAAAAAGAAGACGTTTGGAACGAAATCCGACTTGCGGGAATCCGCGATTATTTCCAAAAAAATTATCCGGATTTGAAGGCAGATTATCATTTGATAAAAAACGAAGACGATATTCTGACCGGCATTGACAATTTTGTGAAAGAACACAAAATTGACATCATCACCGTCAATACGCACAAGCGGAATATTTTTGCGCGGCTGTTCAATCCGAGCCTTTCGCGCAAAATGATTTTCCATAGCGACACGCCGATGTTGATTTTCCACGGCTGCTAAAACGTTATTGAGCGTAGTCGAAATATCAGCACGCAAATGACGATTACACGGATTTTCGCAGATTTATTTTATCTGTGTAAATCCGTGTCATCTGTGTAATCCGTGTGCTATTTTAAGGCTTTATTGTCTTTCCTATAATTAACATTATGTCAAATAGAAACAATCAAAACATCGGAAACCACTAACCTGTTCAATTTTTAAATGTTTTCAATCTGCTTTTATTTGTTTTACTTTATAACCTTTTTCGCTCAACAAATTCAGCAAGCCGTCTGCGCCGTGCAAATGCGCATCACCGATAATAATCAGTTCCGTGCGGTCGTTGTTGATATAAGTTTCGATTTTGGACAGCCATTTTTGGTTGCGTTTTACCAACATTGATTGATACAGTTCGGGAAATTCCCGCTGCATTTCCTTTATTTGGCTGGTGATGAGCGTTGTCGAGCCTTTTCGCCACGTGGAAATCAGTGCGTTAAGGTCTTTTCCCATCGTTTTGAGGTCATTCAGCGAGTACATCACAAAGTCATCTTCCATACCGTCCCCTATCCTACTCAGTAAATCTATTTGATAATCAGGTGTTTCCAAGTATTGTATCCGCTTTTTGTCCTTTTTGGCGCGGTCGAAAAAATATTTATCCACACCGTCAGCCGTGATACCTAACTTGCTGACATTGACCGCTGTAATGGTCAGTATTGCCATTATCGGTTTAAGTGAATCCAACTTTTTAATCGGCAGCGGTGCCAGACTTTCTTCGAGCGCGATATAAGTTCTTTCGCTCAGCACCGATTGCAGCGTTTTGCCGTCTGTGTAAGTCATTTTGTTCATAAACTGACGGGCGGCTTCCGGGCTTGCCAATTTATCAAGGTCAGCCTCAAATACCAGCATATCCGCCTTTTCGTAAGCCGCCTCAAACTCCTTCGGCAGCGGATAGTCGCTCGGGCGCAAAATATGCACGCTGCCGGCAATATAAACCTTATTCCGCCCTTTGGAAACTTCCCAAACAGAGGTTTGCGCAGAGGCAAAAAGTGCCGATGAAATGGCGAAAAATGTGAGAAATGTGCGTTTCATATTATTCTTTTTTCTTAAATCCTATTTTCTAAAAAGTTTCCATTCCCTCTTTATAAGTCCGATAAGTCAATTCAGGCAACAATTCATTCCGCATTCGCGCCGTGTCGCCATAATACGAAACGCTGCCGATGCGGATAAAATCAACCGTCAGCAGACTTTTTACATTGAACAGCAGCGAGATACACTCAAAACACCGTGCCGCTGTCAAAATCAACCACATCGGCATTCGCAGAGGGCGATGATTGCCTTTGTACGCCGTTATATCGTCTAAAAATTGCTGTAACGTTTGCACACCTTCATCGCCAATGTGATAAATACCCTGAATATCAGGCTTTTCGATGGCGGTAATGCTGGCATTCACAAAATCAATTTTTGAAATCAAGTGAATATAAGTCGGTTTTTTCCACACGCCCAACAAATAATGGCGGGCAAACCACTGTGCCGCGTCAATCATCAAAATACCCCTGCCATACACCATTCCCACACGCAATACAATCGCCTCAAAACCAAATTGTTTTGAATATTCAAACAGCATTTTCTCTTCTTCCAATCGTGTGCGTGCGTGGGCAGATTGCGGACTGCCTGCCAAACTGCCCCGTGCCGGATTGTTGGGAAAAGTTTCGCCTTCTGTATGCGGAAAACTAATCAAAATAATCCGTTTAACGCACTCTTGTACAGATATATCAAGCAAATTTTTAAAATATTGCGTGTTCGTGGTTGGTAAAAACTTTTCGGGTTGTGCTTTGAACAAAATTCCCGCAAAATGCACTACCACTTCTACCCCATTCAACGCCTTAACAAGCGTTTCCTTTCGTGTCAAATCTACCTGATACAGTGCAATATTCGGCTGGCTGCGCAGGTTTTCCGCCACTTCTTTTTTGTGGAAAAGAAGATGTAAATTTCTGTCTTTCAGGGATTGCGCCAAGAGATTGCCCAAATTGCCGGCTGCGCCTGTGATTGCTATTTTCATAATGTACTTTTCCTCACCACCCAAAACAAAACCCTGTCGCACAAAACTCGCCGAAAAAACCGCACAAAGCCCCCTACCCCTGCGTTATAACGAAATTTCCGCCTGCCGTCTGTGGCGGCGCGATACACTATTTTGGCAATTTGCTGCGGTTTTATCGACACTTTTTCCAATAAACCGGCATTTAACCAAAAGGATTTATCCAAATTTTCGTTGTAGGTTTCGCATTTGCGCAATACGGACATCGAAGTTCCGAAAAAGTTCGTTTTCACCGGCGGCGGCAAAACCAATTTTATGCGAATACCATATTCGCGCAGTTCATATTGTAGGCTTTCGCACAAGCCGGATAATGCCCACTTACTACTGTGATAAAGGCTTGCAAAGGGTGAGCCGACTATTTCGGCAATAGACGAAACATTGATAATCAAACCGCTTTTTTGCGCTCGCATTGATGGTAAAATGGCTTGTATCATACGAATTACGCCAAACAAATTGGTGTCAAACTGTCGGTAATAATCCTCAAAACTTGCCGATTCCAACGCGCCAATCGCACCAAAACCGGCATTGTTGAGCAACACGTCTATTTGCCCGAATTTTTCCAAAGTCACATTAACAGCGTTCTGCACACTTTCGTCATTTGTTACGTCAAGTGGAAGAACGGTGATGTTCGGAAATGCGGAAAATTCCGTTTCTTCTTCGGGGCGGCGCATTGTGGCAACCACGTTCCAACCGCCTTTTGCGGCAAAAAGTTTGGCGCATTCTTTGCCTATGCCGCCTGAGGCACCGGTTATAAGTATCGTTTTCATTGGTGTATTTTTGTTGTTGTGTCCGTCATTGCGGGCTTGACCCGCAATC
>JAISJU010000205.1 GCA_031261165.1 Prevotellaceae bacterium | reverse complement strand
TTCCACACTCTTATTATTCATTTCCAGAATTTTAATGTGGTAGTCGTCTGAGTCGATTTCCTGATTTTCGGTTGGAATATCGCCGATTTTGTGCATCACATAGCCCGAAAGCGTGTTGTAATCGCCTTCTTCGGAAAGGGGTAGGGGTTTTGGCAGTTGCTCGTTGATTTCTTCGAGGGGCTGAATGGCATTCGCCACAAAGGTGTTTTCGGCAATTTTCTCAACGATTTTATCCTCCTCGTCTTCCTCGTCTTGAATTTCGCCGACCAATTCTTCCAAAATATCTTCGAGCGTGATAATGCCGTCTGTGCCGCCGAACTCGTCAATGACGATGGCTAAATGCTGCTTTTTTTGCTGGAAAATTTTGAGCAAATCGGAAATCTTTTTGCTGCCCACCACGAAAAACGGCTCGTGCAAAAGCGACTGAATATCAAGGTCTTCATAATTATCTTTAAACTTAAAGCATTCGCGGGCAAACTCTTTGGCGTAGAAAATGCCGATGATATTGTCGATGTTGTCCTGATACACGGGAATGCGCGAATAGCCGTTTTCGAGGATTTTTTCCACAATTTCGGTTTTCGGCGTGTCAATGTCTATGAAAAAAACATTGTGGCGCGGCACCATAATTTGCTTGGCGGAATGGTCGGTGAAATCGAAAGCGTTTTTGATAATTTCGTAATCTTCTTCTTCAATCTCGCCGCCGTCAGCACTCTGTTTCACAAGCAGTTGCAATTCTTCGGTGGAATGAATATCCTGTTCCGCTGCCGGGTCAATATTTATCATTCGCAGGAAACCGTTGGAAACAGCGTTCATCAGCCAAATAAAGGGTTTGAAAATGTTGTAAAACCAACTCAAAGGGTGCGCCACGAAAAGTGCTGTCGCCTCCGATTTGCGGATAGCAATGGATTTTGGCACGAGTTCGCCGAAAATAATGTGCATCACCGTAATTAAGAGGAAACTTACCGCCACAGCCACGAAAGTAACCGTGCTGTTGCTCGGGTTTAAGCCCATAATCCGGAACAAATCCACAAAAATATGGTGCAACGCGCTTTCGCCCACCCAGCCCAAGCCCAGCGAGGAGATGGTTACGCCAAGTTGCGTGGCAGAAAGGTAAGCGTCAAGTTTTTTAACTATTCCTTCGGCTTTTCTCGCCGTTTTGTTGCCTTCTTCCGCTTTTAATTGCAGTTGAGAGTAGCGCACTTTCACTATCGAAAACTCGGCAGCAACAAAAAAACCGTTCAACAGCACCAAAACAAGTGCTAAAAGTAATTGCAGTAAACTGTCTATGTCCATTCATTTTAGATTTCAGACAGCAAGATTTTAGATTATCGGATTTCAGACAGGTTTTTTGTCTAATGTCTTTTGTCTAATGTCTTTTGTCTATTTCGAGTTGCAAAAGTACGGATTATTTTGTGAAATATTGATTTGAGAAAGGAAAATTTTAAATGATGGTCATTTTTTTGAAAAAATAGTTGTTTTGTAAGAAAATACTTCGTTACTTTGCAGTCAATTCCAATGCACTCAAAATGTTGAGATTTGGGAGGACTTATTATTAATTTTTACGCGTTTAACGCATTCTTGCTTACGAATCTTCGACAAATTCAGAATTGACAGGAAAAGTTAATGTCCACGTGATGTGGACTTGCTTATCAGTCAATAGGTAGTCGAAGAACCTCGTAAGCGGATTTGTAAGTCCGCTTTTTTCTTTGACTGGCACAAGGTACTGTCATAATTTCCAAATATTTTTTTGAAATTAATTTTATTACAAACTAAATTTTTTATTCTATGTTAAAAATCAAATTAAATTTGAGGAATGTGGTTGCGATAGCAATCTGCCTCGCAGGTTTTACAATGTTTTCGGGTTGCAACAAAAATGACCCTAAAAAGGAATATCCATTAAACGGTATGGGTTATCAAGAATCAGAAGGAGAAATGTATCCTTACATTCTTACCTGTTTGCAAGATGGAAGTTGCTTGAAAGTTTTTGAAAAGCAGGATATTACAGATTCTGTTTTCTACTATGATGGCAAAAAAATGATTGCTATTAAGTACGACACAGATGAAATGCCTGTTAAAATTTATACTCCCGACTTGCTTTATGTTTTAACCGATTATCAGGGTAATTCGGTTACAATTTCGACCTACAATAAGCAGGGGCAAAAGACCAAAGAAGAGTCGGTTGTTTATGATAACTCGTTGACATCTGTACAAATGAAATCAAATATCCAGAGTATTGGTAGAGGTGGATGTCCGGGGTTTGTTCGTTGTCGACCCAAACCATTGTTGAGAGGCAATCCAACTCGTTATATGGCAGCCCGCATAGGACTCGGAACGAAAATACTTGACGAAAGTGCTTATGAGGCTTTTTGGAGTAGCGAAAATGGGGCTGTATTGAGAAATAACTATAATACATTTGCCGATAACCCTGATACTGGCGGGATTATTCGATACGAAGGCGGTCTTACTTGGGACAAACCGGTAACGCCACCAACTCCAACTCCACAAAAAGGCTGCTATGTGCTTACTTTGTCGGTATCCTGCTCGGGAGTTAGCATTCCGCCTCAAAGTAGTACTATTTGCGATGCAACGGAAGCAGAAGTGAAAGAAGCAGTACGAATAGGTCAAGAAGCGTGGAATAAAGCAAATGCTGATGCGGGTTCACCCTGTAGCGGAACATACAGTTATAAAAAGCAATAAAAACACCATTAAAATGAGAAAGTATTTATATCCCCTTTGTATCTTTTTCGCAGCCGCTCTTTTGTTTTGCGGCTGTGAAAAAGAAGAACCTTACGAAGAACCGCCTCCCGTTGATTACAGAAATGGCGAAGGTACGCTCACAGTAGATGGAATCAGTTATAAATTAAACTATTACAAACTACAACGATTCTCAGAAAACGAATCGTCAAAGTGGTTGATGTTGAATATCAGGTATTTGGACACAGAAACACGGTTTTCCTGCTCTTTCTGGGACCCGCTTGATGGTTATGGTGCTCCATATACGCTTGCCCGTTATAATAACGAAATGACTGCGGGGCATTTCTTCGGCTGGTTTTATGATAGAGACGGAAATGAAGATAAAATAACCTCCGGTACAATGAATATGTACAAGACAAAAGTTGATGGAGAAAATTATGTCGTTATTTCAGTAGAAGCATCTTCGGCTGCACACAGTTACAAATTAGAATTTTATAAAAAAGGTGATGCTTTAGTTTCCACCCAACACCCTTATTAGTTTTGGGATTAGAAATTATCACTCTGACGGCGCAAGTTTGCAGTGCTTGTTGCACAACTAAGAATTTATCAAAACCCTTATTTATTTCAGTTCATTTCGGCTACGCTCAATGTAACACCCTTAGTAGCCAGAAAGCATACACATATAACCCTTATTCCATTATTTAGATTATTGATAATAAGGGAATAAGGGAGTAAAAAACAACAATACTACTAAGGGAACTTTTGAAAATAAGGTTTTTCTGCTGTTTTTAGTTGCGCAACAGGCGCTGCAAACCTGCGCCAGAGGGGGCGTAGGCTCTACAATCAAAAGTTTGCAACCTCATATTTTAAAAAGGTATGTAGTTGCAAATTTTGCATTTTGGCGGGTAAAAAGCCCCAATATTTTTTTTATTGCAATATTTTTTTCGGAAAAAGTAATTGTTTATGTATTTTTTGTATATTTGCACCCGCAAAAATGCAGGTGCTTTTTGCTTAAAATCGTAAATTTAAAATAGTAAGTAAATATATGGCAACATTAGAAAAAATCAGGAGTAAAGGAGTTCTTTTGCTGGTCGTTATCGGCGTAGCATTGCTGGCTTTCGTGGTCGGCGACTTTTTGAACAATTCAAGTTCGTTTTCGCACGACGCACAAACAAACGTTGTGGTTGTGGGCGGCGAAAAAGTGAAAATTGACGAGTTTCAATCCGATGTAAATGGTTTGAAACAAATTTACCAAATGCAGATGCAGACTTCGCAGTTGAACGAAGGGCAGGAGGCAGAAGTGCGCCAATCGGTTTTCGATGGCATTGTGCGCGAAAAATTGCTAAGCGCGGCAACCGACAAAGTGGGCATCAGCGTGAGCGCGAAAGAACTTTTCGACCTCATCGGCGGCAACAATATTCACCCCGCCATTCAGAGCTTGCCCATTTTTCGCGACCCGCAGACAGGCGCGTTCAGCAGAACGGCACTTTTGCAGTTTGTCAATAGCCTGAATATGAGTACGCAGGGGCTTGACAACCAACAACTTGATGAATTGAACAAGTATAAATCAATGTGGCTCTACATCGAAAACTTTGTAAAAAACAGCAAATTGCAGGAAAAATACAGCGTTTTGCTTAATAACACATTGAACACCAACTCGATTGATGCCAAATACGAGTTTGACAATGCAAAAAATACGGCAGATGTAAAATATGTGGTAAAACCCTATTCTTCGATTGCCGACAGCACAATTACCGTATCAGACAGCGAACTGAAAACGGCTTACAAAGCCAAAAAAGACCGTTTCAAACAAGAGGCGGAAAGTCGCGAAATCAAGTTTATTTCTTTCCCTATCAAGCCTTCGGCAGATGATTTTGCCAAAATTGAAGATGAATTGAAACGCCAAAGCGCGGAATTTGCCTCGCAGGCAGATGTGGCGGATTTGGTAAATGATAATTCCGATTTTGCGTATCCTTATTATCACGTTTCGGAGGCAAATGTAGATGCCGATTTCAAAGCCTTTGCCTTTGCGGGCGCGAAAGATGCCGTGAGCGAATTGCAACTTTTCGGCGACACTTACAAAACGGCAAAAATCATTGACAAAGGCGTTGCGCCGGACTCTTTGAAAGTGCGCCATATATTATTGTATAATGCAGATGAGGCGGTTACACAGAAATTATCGGACAGTATTGTAAATGCAGTGCGTGGCGGTGCCGATTTTGCTGCATTGGCAAAAAAATATTCGATTAATCAGGGTACGGCGCAAAACGGCGGCGACCTGGACTGGGTGCGCGAAGAAAGTTTGGAAAAAGAAATGATTAAACCTGCATTCTACGAAAATAAAGATTTGTTCAGCGTGAAAACCAATAGCGGTACGCAAATTGTGCAGGTGTATGAACGCAAAAAACCGGTTGCCAAAGTGCAGTTAGCCGTGTTGGGGCGCAAAGTGGCAGCAAGCCAAAACACGCACAATGCCGTGTATAGCGAGGCAACAAGTTACATTGCCAAAAACAATACGCTGACCAAATTTGAACTCGGCGCACAGGAAAAAGGTTACGTTGTTCGCCCGCTCACGCTGACGGAAAACACGCCGAATATCAACGGCATAGTTAACTCGCGCCAAGTGATACGCTGGGCGTTTGAAAAAGATGTGAATACGATTTCCGATGCTTTTACTTTCGACAGCGAAGTGTTGGTAGCAGCCCTCGTGAAAATCAACGAAAAAGGCTACCGCCCCATTGAAGACGTGAAAGATTATTTGAAATCGGACATCATTCGCGACAAAAAAGCAGACCTCATCAGCAAGCAAATTGCCGAAGACCTGAAAAGCAACGGCAGTATCGAAAGCCTTGCACGCACGCTCTCATTGCCCATCGACACGCTGACAGGCGTTAATTTCTCGGGCGGCAGAACGGCAATCGGCAACGAGCCTGCCATTTCGGCAACCGCGCCTTTCCTCAAAACCGGCGAGTTGTCCGCACCGCTCAAAGGAAACAACGGTATTTATGTGGTGTCGCCTTACAACATCACGGTCAGCACTACCGAATACAACGAAAAAGTAGAAAAACAAACGCTTGACAATCAAAGCCGCTACAGCCGCAACCCGCAAAGCATTATTGATGTTTTGAAAGAAAAAGAAGGGGTAGAGGATAACCGGTCAAGGTTTTATTGATACCAAAGTATTTTAGCACGCAGATAACGCAGATTTAATAGATAAACGCAGATTATTATATTATTAATAATCTGCGTTATTTGCGTACTTTTTGGATTTCAACCAATTTCGCGCTGCTGTTCTGTAACCGACCGAATACTCGCTCAAATCCCCGCTCAAATAAAGCGCGATTTCCTGTTGCAAATCAGGCTCACGGCGGGCAATTTTGTCCAGCACTTTCAAGCAATTGACCTGTACGGCAACGCTCTCGCGGGGCGACACAAGCCACTCGAAACACAAGTTAATCAGTTCCACCGGAATAGGCTCGGGCAGCGGCGCACGCAAGATGACCAGCAGCAAACTGCGCTTTGAGCCATCGTGCCGAAAATGAGGCAGGGCAGCAATGATTTCTGCCAATTTAGGGGCGAGCCGTTCGGGTTGCCGTTCGCACACTTTTTCTACCGCCCACGCCGCTCGCCACGCCGTTTTCGGGTCTTTGGCGAAAATTAATTGATATAATTCCTCAAAGTTTTCATCGCTTTCCGTTGCCCAAAGCGCGATTTGGTCGGTGTGCCGGCGCGAAAGTGAGGATAATAAAAAATCATTTGCAGGTTTGGAAAAATTCATATACATTTGCTTTCTCAAAATTAGGGAATGCAAATTACGCAAATTGCGCGAATTTTCGCAAATAAATAAATGTTTTTTTTTCGGAAAATCTAAAATCGTAAATTCAAATGAATGTAGAAGAATTGCACAATTATTGCCTTTCGTTCAAAGGCGTTGTGGAAACCTTTCCTTTCGATGATGTTTCGTTGGTGTTAAAGGTTGAGGGAAAGATGTTTGCGCTCATTCCGCTTGACGAACTCGACTTGCAAATCGCTGTGAAATGCGACCCCGACAAAGCCGTTGAGTTGCGCGAAAAGTACGAATGTGTACAGCCCGCATACCATTTCAACAAGAAATATTGGAACACCATTTTTCTGACAGGGGAAATGAAAGACGATGAAGTGAAGCAGTGGATATGCCATTCCATCGCCGAAGTAATGAAAAAACTACCTAAACGAGTGCGTGATAACTACTACTGTCATTGCGGGCTTGACCCGCAATCCCCCGAAAAAGAGGACTCTGACTTTCGTCAGAATGACAAACAATAACAGGAGATTGCGGGTCGAGCCCGCAATGACAAAATATTTTTAGAGTATGAATATTATAAGGATTAAAGAAACAGCCTCTACCAATGCTTTTTTGCGGGAATTGTCCGAAAAAGAAACATTGCCCGAAAGCACAGTCCTCGTTGCCGAAAACCAAACGGCAGGGCGCGGACAAGCGGGCAATTCGTGGGAAACGGCGGCAGGGAAAAACCTCACATTCAGTCTTTTGCTGCGCCCTACGTTTTTGCCTGTGGAACAGCATTTTTTGCTTTCGGAGGCAGTGGCTTTGGGCGTTAAAGAGGCGTTAGACGAATATGTGGAAAAAGTGTCTGTCAAGTGGTCGAATGATATTTACGTTGGCGAGCGAAAAATCGCGGGCATTTTGATAGAAAATGAATTGACAGGGCGCGAAATCACGCAATCCATCATTGGCATTGGTTTGAATGTCAATCAAAAAACTTTTGTGAGCGATGCGCCAAATCCGGTTTCGCTGTATCAACTTTTGGGCAGGGAAACGGATTTAGAGGAATTATTAAGCAAAATATTAGAACATATTTCGGTTTGGTATTTGTTATTGAAACACGAAAAATTTGATATTATTTCGGACTTTTATTATCAAAATCTCTATCGCCGCGATGGTTTTTATGATTATGAAGATAAAAATGGCGTTTTTCGCGCCAAAATCAAGTCGGTTTCGCCCGAAGGTTATTTAATTTTGCAAACCGATGTTTCGACAGGCTCAACAACCGTGAGCGAAACGCGAAGTTATGAAATAAAAGAAGTAAAATTTATTTGAATTGTTGTCTGAACTGTGATTTTAATGTGATTTTTATGATTGCCTTGATTTTACAGTTCATCAAATTCAGATAATCATAAAAATCAAATAAATCATATTAAAATCATAGTTCAGACAATGAAAACAGCCATTATTCAACTCGCTATTTCCGATGATTTGGAAAAAAACCGAGCCAAAATCAAGTCAAACATAGAGCAATGCGCCAAAGCAGGCGCGGATTTGGTCGTGCTGTCGGAACTGCACGACACGCCCTATTTTTGCCAAACGGAAGATGCTGAAAACTTCACTTTGGCTATCGAAATACCCTCTGTCGCAACGGATTATTATGCTGCCATTGCCCGCGAAAACGGCGTGGTGCTGCTCGCCTCCTTTTTTGAAAAACGCGCAGCAGGCTTGTACCACAACACGGCGGTGGTGTTCGACACAGACGGCAGTATTGCGGGCAAATACCGCAAAATGCACATACCGGACGACCCCGCGTATTACGAAAAATTCTACTTTACGCCCGGTGATTTTGGTTTCACGCCGATAAAAACTTCGGTCGGCAATTTGGGCGTGATGATTTGTTTCGACCAGTGGTTTCCGGAGGCGGCGCGGCTGATGACGCTTGCGGGCGCGGACATACTGATTTACCCCACCGCCATCGGTTGGGAAATTGGCGACACGCCCGCCGAGCAGCAACGGCAACGCGAGGCGTGGATTACCGTGCAGCGCGGACACGCCGTAGCCAACGGTTTGCCGGTTATCGCCTGCAACCGCGTGGGCTGGGAAAGCGGCGCAGAGCCGTTTGTTGGCATAGATTTTTGGGGCAGCAGTTTTGCCGCCGGCGCACAGGGCGAAATATTGGCGCAAGCCGCCGACAGAGAAGAAGAAAACTTGCTTGTGGATATTGATTTTTCGCGTACCGAAGAAGTGCGGCAAATCTGGACTTTTTTGCGCGATAGGCGGATTGATGCTTATGAAGGGATTTTGAAACGATTTATTGATTGAAGAAAATGACCTACCCTCAAAATTTTGAAACAAAAATCGGTTTCGATAAAATCCGCACTTTGCTGAAAGAGCAATGCAGCAGTGTGTTAGGAAAGGAAAAAGTCGATGCAGTCGGCTTTTCGGCTGATTATGACACTATTTCTACGCAAATCCGCCAAACCGATGAATTTGTCAGAATATTGCAGGAAGAAAGCGATTTTCCTTTCGGAAATTTTTATGATGGCAGAGCCGTGCTGAAAAAAGCCCGCATCGAAGGCACTTTTCTTGATGAGGGTGAGGTGTTTGATTTGCGCCGCTCGCTGGAAACTATACGCAATATTGTTCTATTTTTCAATCATAGCGAGGAAAACGCTTATCCGTATCTGAAACGCCTGATTACAAACGTAACACGTTTTGAAAACGTGTTACGTTTCATAGACCAAATCCTCGACAAATTCGGCAAGATAAAAGACAACGCATCGCCGCGTTTGTCGCAAATCAGGCGGGACATTTCCACCGTTCAAAGCGGCATTTCCAAGACCCTGACGAGCATTCTTCGGCAGGCAAAAACAGACGGTTATGTGGAAAAAGATATGTCGCCCGCGATGCGCGAGGGGCGGTTAGTGATACCCGTTATCCCCGCGCACAAGCGCAAAATTCGCGGTATTGTACACGATGAATCGGCAACCGGCAAGACCGTTTTCATCGAGCCAGCCGAGGTGGTTGAGGCAAACAACCGCCTGCGCGAACTCGAAGCCGAAGAACGCCGCGAAATCATCGCCATTCTAACCGCATTTACCAATTTTCTGCGACCTTTTATTGATGAAATTATCCTTTCCTTCGATTTTTTTGCCACGATGGATTTGATACGCGCCAAAGCCCTTTTTGCGCTCTCTATCAATGCCATAAAACCGCAGGTGGAAAATATTTGCCTCGTAGATTGGCAAAAAGCCCGCCACCCCGTGCTCTATCTTTCGCATCAAAAACAGCAAAAGGACACTGTTCCGTTGGATATAAAACTTGACGGCGAAAACCGTATTTTGCTCATTTCCGGTCCCAATGCCGGCGGGAAATCCGTGTGCCTCAAAACGGTGGGATTGCTGCAATATATGCTGCAATGCGGTTTGCTCGTGCCGCTCAACGAAAACAGCCGTATGGGCATTTTTGAGAGCATTTTTATAGACATTGGCGATGAGCAAAGCATTGAAAATGACCTGAGTACATACAGTTCGCACCTCACGAATATGAAGTCCTTTATCCGCAACAGCAATGCCAAAACCATTTTGCTGATTGACGAGTTCGGGGCGGGTACTGAGCCGCAAATCGGTGGTGCGATTGCCGAGTCGCTCTTGCATCAATTCAATGAAAATAAGGCGTTTGGCGTTATCACCACGCACTACACCAACCTCAAACATTACGCCGAAGATACCTCAGGCATCATCAACGGCGCGATGCTCTACGACCGCCACTTGATGCAGCCGCTCTTTGAGTTGCAAATCGGCAACCCCGGCTCTTCGTTTGCCATTGAGATAGCGCGGAAAATCGGCTTGCCCGAAACCGTCATTGCCGAAGCCACCGAAAAAGTGGGCAGCGACTATGTGAATTTCGACAAACATTTGCAGGACATCGTTCGCGACAAACGTTATTGGGAAAGCAAACGCCAACAAATCCGCCTCAAAGAAAAACAGTTAGACGAAATAACAACTCGTTATAAAACTGAGTTGGAAGGCATTGATAAACAGCGCAAAGAGTTAATCAGAAATGCCAAAACGGAGGCAAAAACTTTGCTCGAACAGGCAAACGCAAAAATAGAAAATACCATTCGCCAAATCCGCGAGGCGCAGGCAGAAAAGGAACAAACCAAGCAAGTGCGAAAGGATTTTACGGATTTTAAAAAATCATTGGATAACGTAGGGGCAGGGCGCACTCTGCCTCTATTGCCGGAATCAAAAAAACAGCCGAAAAAACAAAATACCGAAATTATTTCAATCGGCGATAATGTCCGCTTGAAAGGGCAAAATTCAGTCGGTAAAATATTGGAAATCAAAGATAAAACGGCAATCGTTGCTGTTGGCAATTTGAAATTAACCGTAAAAACCACCGATTTGGAAAAGGTAGGGGCGTATTGCATACGCCCTGATGAGAAAAAACGGGGTGTATGCAATACGCCCCTACGCGAACGAACGCTGAATTTCAAACAAGAAATTGATGTGCGCGGAATGCGTGTTGATGAGGCTTTGCAAGCAGTGATGTATTTTATTGACGATGCCCTGATGGTGGGTACGGCGCAGGTACGCATTTTGCACGGCACAGGAACAGGCGCATTGCGACAAACGATTAGGCAATATCTGAGTACGGTGGCAGGTGTGAGCAGTTTTGCCGATGAGCACGTGCAACTTGGCGGCGCGGGGATTACGGTTGTGAAATTTGTCTGAACTGTGATTTTAATTTGATTTTTTTGATTTATATGATTGTTTCAATCAGAGCAATCATATAAATCAAATTAAAATCACAGTTCAGACAGCCTCTTATATTACTTCGCAATAACGTGCTGACGGCGCATTTCGCGTCAGCGGAACAGAAATCAAAAAAATATTTCATTTTTCTTTGATTTTTATTTGCAGATAACATTTTTATTTGTAGTTTTGCACCTTGATATATAAAAATAACTATGATAACACATTGCCTCATAACCCCAGCCAACACAAAAAACATCAATGCAAATGGTGTTTCTTTTTGTGAAAAATACCTAACGGGGGGGGGGGTAAAACCCTATATATCAGTGCATTAATACAAAACAACGTATCTCTTATTAACATTCATAAGCCTTTGGGATAGATTTCATATCTATTCCAAAGGCTTGTTTTTTTATTAACCTTAATATTTTATTACTATGGCACTATTTTTTAACAAAATTGAACGCGGAAATCCGTCAAATCCTGCGGCTCCGAAACAGTGGTATCCTGTGTTGAAAAGTACAGGATTGGTAAAAGAAAAAGAAGTAGCAAAACTGCTGGCAGACGAAACTACGATGAACCCCAAAGAGGCAGAAATGGCAGTGGCGCAACTGTTGAAAGTGGTTACCACGCTTTTGCTCAACGGCAACACCGTGCAATTGGGCGAATTGGGCAGTTTCCGCAGCACGGCAAACAGTCGTGGTGTAGCCACCGAAGCCGAAGTAACGGCACATTTGATAAACAAAGTGAATGTACGTTTCAGCGAATCGGAAAGCCTGAAAAACGCGATGAAAAAGGCAACTTTCAAAGACACAGCATCGCTTTTATCAACATCGCAGTCTTGATGTTGTAAGACGGCGGTGTTGCATTCGCAAGACGGCGGTGTTGAAATCGCAAGACCGCCGTCTTGAAAATGCAAGATGGCGGAATGGAGTATTGATAGATATTTATAAAATCATAATACAGATGAAAAAACACTATTTAAAAAAAATTGCGTTAGGCACAGGATTATTGCTTTGCGCAACGTCTATGTCGGCGAAAGACATATTTGTAGCGGGCGATGGGAACGGCAACGGCTTGTCTGCCTCTTCGCCTGCTAAATTCAACAATCTTGTGTTGAATGGAGAAAACGGGCTACTCAAAAACGACGACCGGATTATTGTAATGCCCGGAACACACAAGTTAGATGGCACTATTAATATTGACAGTATAAAAGTCAGTATTATTGGTTACAGTGAAATGGACACGGCAAACTATGCTAATCCTGCCAATTCTATTATTGATGGTAACACTATGTATAGACTGTTTGACATTAGCAACGGTGCACAGGTGAAATTTTCACATCTGACACTTCAAAACGGGAAAAGCAATGCAATTGTTTCAGACTCTTATAATTTGAACGGTGGTGCAGCCATAAAAATTGACAGCAGTAAGGTTGATATGGGTTATTGTGCTTTCATTAATAACGTGGCTCTCGGAGCAACAGACGAACTTTTTGCTTATGGCGGCGCATTAAGAGTTGTCAGAAAATCAACAGTTAATTTGTATGACGTAACCTTTGACGGCAATACGGCATTTCGCGGCGGTGCTATTTCTGTCACTGACGAGTCTTCTTTGAAAGCCGAATATTGCAACTTCCGAAATAACGGCACTGTCTATTCTGATACCGAAAGTCGCGGCGGTGTAATATCTGCTGCCGATTCCGATTTGGACTTTAATTTTTGTGAGTTTCGTGGCAATTCCTCACAAATTAACGCCGGTGTATTCTTTATAGTAAGTTGTAATACGGTTATCAATCATTCTGCTATTATCGGTAATCAGTCCGGTGCATGTTATGAGGGGGCGTATTGGAGTTCAAAGTGTAATGACGATGGACATGGTGGTGTGTTTGTCATTCTTGATGGTGCCACTACAAGTATTATCAACACTACTATAGCCAATAATTCTGCTCTAAATCATGCTCGAGGTGGAATTATGTTTAGTAGTGGGCTCAAAGTAAGCCTAATTAATGCAACTGTTGTTAACAACTATACTGCTTATGGAGAGTGCGGAGGTTTCGACTTTATGGAGGAAAATACAGAAGTAGAGATTATTAACTCCATTATCGAAAGAAATAATACCGGTTCTGGTTATCAAACATATTGTTATAATTCGTGGGCTGATTTTCTTTTCGGAAGTAACAAGAAAGTTCGTGTTGAGGGTTCTGTTTGTGGTGCAAACCGTGCATATAACCTCGCTAACATCACTTCAAACGATAATTCGTATAGTACATACAGTTATGCCCCATATTCTAAAAGCAGCCCCAACAACAATCTGTCAGGTATGACTGGAAATATGGTAAATACCTGTTATCCGCTGAAAGCCAATGCAGTAACAAAAAATTTAGGTATTGCTAATTATCTGTTCGATAAGAATATATATGACGACCAATATGGAAATGTAAGAACGCCTGACGAGAACGGAAAAATTTATGCAGGAGCAGTACAAATACTCGAAGGAGAAAATGAGAAAATAAAATCTGTGATTGCACCGTACAACAATTATTATGAGTACTACAATACAGGGGACGATTTTTTTCGACAAGTAGAACCCGAATTTAGTTATATTGCAGGTCTGTTTGAAGTAACGTTTAGAAATACCAGCAAATATGCTATGGAATACGAATGGGATTTTGGCGATGGCAATACAAGCAGACAGGTAAATCCTATACATATTTATGCAGAAATGGGCAGTTATGAAGTAAAATTAATTGTAAGAAACTATGCTTCTGTCGATAGCATTAAGTATGAAGTGAAAGTAGATAACTTTAAGAAAATAAGCAACAACAAAGGCGGAAACAACGGCTTCTCTTCATTTGACATATATGGCGGTAGTTGGTTAAATGAGCAGACTGTTGTTAAACTCGTAAAAGATGATGCAACAATTTCGACCTATACTGTGTATCAGAAAGAGCCGGGTGTTATTTGTGCTACTTTCAATTTGACAGATAAAGCCATAGGCGTTTATGATATTGTCATTACCATTAACGGGCAAGATTATACCATAACAGATGGATTTACGATAGAAAATGCCGATTATCCCTACGCCTTTGCCGAACTCGAAGGCAATAGCGTATTTATTCCGGGCAGATGGCAAACTTATACGGTCAATTATGGCAATTTGAGTAATACCGATATATACGGATTGCCGATAAACCTGATATTTAGCGACTTTGCCGATATTGAATTTTTATTTGATTTGGTAGATAGCATCGGAGGCGCAAGCACAAATATCAACGACCCCGACAATTATGTCAGCCTGTCTTCTTTGTACGGAGAACCTTTTAACGGAAAAATGTATTCGGTACTCATTCCACACATTCCTGCAAATACAACATCTACGCTTATTTTCCGGATGAAGATAAATGCGAATAGTGAAACAAAGACCTATGTTAGTGCTGGAGAGGTTTTGAATGATATGTATTTTAATACGCAGGAAGAGGAAGTGGAAAGTGATGTGATGTTTGGGTATAAATTTACAAATACATTTAATATCAAAAAAGAGAAATTAAGCCAAATTATACGCAATGAAATAGATAAATCTTTTAACAATACTGTTTTAAAAAAGAATTTTGTCAATTTTACTAAATTATTTGATACATACGATATTTTATCGTCATCAAAACAACAAGCAAAAACGAGGCAAATGTTGATTAGTCAAGCAGGAGGCATGGAGCCAGATTGTAAAGTAACAACAAGGTTTTATTATCTTGATTATTGCTACAAAACTAATAAATATGTTATTGTACAAAAAGGTAAAATGAGTGCTTGTGAGTTAAGCAGTGATGCACAGAAAGGAATTATACCCAAATTAGGAATGCATAATAGTTATATTTATGCGGACATAACTAATGATTGTTGTTATCCTATATACTACTATTATTATTATCAGTACATATTAGATGGCAAAATTGACGACACCACCACTAAACATTATCGATATGTGAGAGTTGACCCCGGAAAAACAAAAACAGTTCAGATTACACTCGGAGACTTTAATAAGAATAAAATCACAGAAAATGGGTCTGAAAAAATTCTAAATGAAAATTCTAAGCCACTTGATGATTATAGTGAGGAAAAATCTAGTTTTTAACTTCAATAAATACTAAATATTATGAGAATATTAAAAAGTTTTATGTTATGTATTTTGTCCTTTTCATTTGGATTGTGCCAAATAACTTATGGACAAGGAAAAACTTGTGGTAATGGACATATTTTCACACCACACAAACCCGAAGACCCCAACGAAATACTCGGGACATCAGGCTACGGAACAGAAAACTACATCGTTCTACGCGATAATCTGTTCTACACTATCTATTTCGAAAATGACGCCATCAAAGCCACTGCACCGGCACAAGAAATAGAAGTAATCAATTTTGTGGATGTAAGCAAGTACGATACTGAGTATTTCAGTTTCGGAACTTTCACTTTCCGCAATATAACTATAGAGGCTACCCCGGCGGAAACAACCGAGTTCTCTCGCGATGTAGATATGCGCCCGCAAGAGAATATTATTGTGCGTATACAAGGCACTTTTGACAAAACCACCGGTGAGGTGCGTTGTTATATGATAGCCTTAGACCCCGAAACAATGGACTTAACCGAAAATCCGATGCTTGGTATTCTCTATCCAAACACCGAGCCGCCCATTGGTGAAGCAAATTTCACTTATCGCATAGGTTTGCGTCAGGATTTGGCGAGCGGTACGGTGATAAGTAACCAAGCCGAGATTATTTTCGACCTCAACGAGCCGATTGTTACCAATCCGTATATCAATACCATTGACATAGCCGCCCCCACCAGCCGCGTGCTGCCTTTGTTTGCCACAACGCATACCGTCTTTACCGTTTCGTGGAGCGGCACAGACGAAGGCTCGGGCATACAATATTATAATGTATATGTGCAAACAGACAGCAGCGATTTCGTGCTTTGGCAATACAACACAACCGAAATATCGGCAGAATTTACAGGTGAGGCAGGTAAAACTTACTCGTTTTACAGTCTTGCCACCGACAACGTAGGCAATATGGAAAGTCAAAAAAGCGAGGCGGAAACAAGCATCAAAATAGAAGAGGCTGTTCCTAATGCTCTGCCGGCAGTAACAAGCGATGAGGTAAGGGTGTATCCCAATCCGGCAAAAGAGGTACTGTACATCGAAAGCGCAAACGTCATCAAGCGTTGCAGTATTTCCAATGCCGATGGTAAAACGGTTTATCTAAGCGAAGCGGCAGGCAAGCAACTAAAAATAGATATGGGAAGTTATCCGTCAGGGGTTTATGTGATAACGGTTACTACTGATACTAATCAAATAGTAAAAGTGGTAGTAAAATAAATAAAAAGAGGCTGCTTAAGCGGCGTAGCATTTGCTACTTTGATTTATATGATTGCTTAATCAGAGCAATCATATAAATCAAAGTAGCATTTGCTACTTTGATTTATATGATTGCTTAATCAGAGCAATCATATAAATCAAATTAAAATCACAGTTCAGACAAAAACGGCAAATCCACATCTTTCCGATACCCTGTACCATTAAAAGTGGCAATCAGTTCGCCCGCCTCGTTGGTAACGCGCACTTCGCAGTTGGAGAGGCGTTTGTGGTCAAACACTTCGTGGGCTTCGGCATAGAGGTAGCCGCTTTTTTCGGATTTGAAAATGTTGATGCTCGAATTGATGGAAAAAGTCAGTTTGCCGTGCGAGTTGCAGGCTACGGCAAAGGCTAAATCCGCCAATGTGAAGATAGCACCCCCCTGACACACGCCGCCGCCGTTCAAGTGTTCGGGCGTGATAAGCATACGCGCTTTGGCATAGCCCTTACCGGTTTCGAGGATTTCCACGCCTGCGTTGAGCGCGAATTTATCGTTTAAAAAGAAGTCTTTTATTGTCATAAGAATGGATAAAATGATAAAAATGCTTTGTGATAAAATGATAAAACAGATAAATGTTTCGCGATAAAATTTATCTGTTTTGTCATTTTATCGCGAAACATTTATCATTGAAGTAATTAATTATCTTCCCATTAAATTTTTAATCCCTGCCAAGTCAAACGACAGCGAGAAACGCAGCGTTTGGTCAAGTGGGTTGCTTTGCGAAGTGGCGATTACATAAGCAGCATCAAGTTGAAAGATATTCAAGCGGAAACCTGCGCCGGCAGTAAAATACTTGCGGTTGCCTTTGTTTTGCGATTCGTGGAAATAACCGCCGCGCACAAAGAATTGGTCGCGGTAACTATATTCCAAACCTGCCGACCAGTATATTTCTTCAATTTCTTCCTTAAAACCGCGCGGTGCATCGCCGAATGAACGGAAAATACCGGCAATAGGACCCATATCGTTGTATTCTTTTACTTTCGGGTCATCGGGTGTTAATGCTTCGCCATTATCGCCTTGCGGGTAGGTCGGCACTAAAAACTTGTTGAAGTCGAGATTGACAGCCAACTTGTTAAAGTCGTCAAAGGGAATACTGAGCGAGCCGCCGAGCCGTAAGTTGGTGGGGATAAAGTTTGAGGTATTGCCCTCATCGTAAGAAATTTTCGTACCGATGTTGGAAATATTCAAACCGATACCCAAATTTCCTTCATTGCCGAAAAGCAAAACAGGTTTTGAATACATCGCAGCCACATCGGCAGCCACCGAGTTACCCGGATACATTTGCTCGCTACCGGGAAGAGAAACGCCAGCGGTGAGGTCGGAACGGATATAGCGCAGTGCTACTGCTGCCGACCAATTTTCGGACAATAGACGTGAATAGGCTACGTCAATTGCAAATTCATTGGGGCGGACAAGCACTTCTGGTGCAGGCGGAGGACCTTCTCTGAAAATAACATCGCCGAGCGAGAAATAGCGCAAAGAGGCACTCACGGCTTGTCCTTCGGAAAATTTCCAATAACCTGCCAAATACGCCAAGTTAATATCCACATTCAGTTTGCTGAGCCAGGGCGTGTAAGAAAATCCAAGTCCGGCTTTACTTTTTGCAAACGCAAATTTGGAAGGGTTCCAGTATTGCGAATTGACATCGGCTTCGGTTGCCGCACCCACATCACCCATACCGCCACCGCGTGCATCGGGTGCAATGGACAAAAGCGGAACAGCCGTATGTACAGGGTTTAAGGTAGAGCCATCAACCACGATGTCAGCCGCGTGTAGTACGACAGCCGTAAAAAGAGAGAGAAACGATACTAAAAATACTTTTTTCATCTTTTATTTGAGTTTAAAATTAATTTTTCATTTTGCTTATCCGTCAGTTGAAACTGACGGCAATTTTTATTGAAGTCCCTTTAAAGGGACTTTTGTTCCTATTGCCGTCAGATTTATCTGACGGTTAATTTGGTTTGGTATGGGTTTATTCCAACCAAATAATTGCATAAATTCATCGGTTTCTTTTTCAAAAGATTTTTCACTATGGTGTGTTTCTTGTGAATAGATATAGTTTTTTACTTTTTCCACTTGTGATTCGCTTACTGAAACAGCGAAATAATCATCTTGCCATACTAATTTGTGTTCAAATAATTGTTGTTGGTTTGCCCAAAAAGAGGATTCGCCTTTTATGCTTTGCATAATTTCTGATATATTTTGTTGTTTTCCCAAAGAAATAAGCAAATGTAAATGTTCATTATATCCATTTATCGCATCTAAATATATCTTCTTTTTGGAACATTGTGTTCTTATGTGCGATATTAAAACATCTCTTTTTTCTTTATTTAATGTTTGTAAATCTCTATCTTTTATAGAAAAAACAGCGTGTATCCAAATTCTCACATAACTCATATCTTTTATTTTTATTCATCATCTGAAATTGATAATTTTTATTGTACAATTATTTTCTGTGTTTTAGAAGACATTTTTTCGTTGCTCGAAACCACATCTATTTTAAACAGATAAATGCCTTTTCCTATTTTTTGTCCCGAGTGGGTGGTTAAGTCCCATTCTTTGATATAAAGCGTGTTGCCCGATGTATAAAAATCGGAATTGTAATTCCAAAGTTCGCGCCCTGCGAGGTCGAAAACGTGTACTGTTACGTCAAGCACGGCATCGGGGCGGTCGTGCTCCAGCACAAACTGCACATAATCCCGCGCCGGATTGGGGTAGCAATACGCCTCAATAATGCCCACCGAAAGACCGTTTATTACTTCAAAATCGAGCGTGGCGGAGGAGGAATTGTTCAGCAAATCCCACGCGCGGAAAGTCAAAGTGTGCTTGCCGTTGGTTTGTATCGGCAGTTTGTAGCGCACCGTTCCGCTTTGGTAAGTGCCAAGGTCGCTTTCAAAATAGTCGTTCAGCACAGTCCATTTTTGGTTGTCGTTGTCGAGCATTATGACAATATCGTGTCCGATGCCGTTGCCGATAATGTTGATGCCGTTTTCGTCTGAAAGGCGGGCAACAAACAGCGGCGTAGGATTTACACGGTCGCCCGAGTTGAATGTGGGCGTATTGAGGTACATATCAATAACAGGACCTTCGTTGTCGTCAAAATTTCCGCTGCCGGAGCCGCCGATAATAAAATTCTCGTGGTAGCCGTGCGCCTCGTAATCGTTGATGGTGTCGCCGGCGTAGTACAGAATTTTTCCGATGCCCGCCGAGTAATTAATATCTTTCGGCAGCATAAAAGTAAGACTAAATTCGCCATTCACCACTTCGGCTTTGCCCGAAAAGAGGGTGGGGCGTTCCTTAAAGGTCATTACGCCCGAGTCGCCGTCATTATTGAGTGTCTGTTTGCTTTCTTCTTTGTCGAAAACGGTAACGGTAACAATGCCGTTGAAATCGCTTATCAGTGTGCCGTTGTCTTCGTTGGCGATATGCCCTTTGAGCGTAACAATGTCGAGTGCGGCAACGTTTGTTTCTTCATCGGCAGCCACGCCATTTACGGAGTCGGTAACCACTTCGTGGGCGGGGTAGGTGAGTGTCAGAGCCGGGTCGCCGAGCAATGTGAAATTCAGTTTGTTGGCATCGTTACTCAAAGTCGAATCCAATTTTGTTCTTTTAATAATTTCGCCCAGCCGGAGGCGTTTGCCTTCATTGTCTTTTAAAAATACATTTTTGACAAATGCTTTGTTGAGTGTAGAATTTCTATCGGAATAAACGGTGCGCGTGGTAGTAAGCAGGGCAATGCTGCCGCCGTTTGGATTGAGCAATGCCCATTCGCCCGCCGTCAAATCCCTGCTGTCGTAACGGCTGAAATCGCAGGTTGCCGTAACCCACATTGCCAGATTTTCGTTGTACATCGCCTTAATCATATCCGTAGTCATCACTCGCTCGTTTGCCCAAGTGCCTGTGCTGCCGTGTCCGGTATAATTGAGCATCAAAAGCCCGCGTTTTATCAAATTTTGCAGTTTTTCAACTACTTCGGGATAAGATTCGCCGCTGGAATTTTTTTGTTGCTGATAAGCATCAAAATACATTTTTATCACTTGAAAATCAGGATATTGATTGATAACCGTATTGGCAAGCGTTTCAGCCTGAGTTTGGTGCAAACCGCCATCGCCGTCATCGCCCACGTAGCACATTTGATTTTTCCACGCGCCGAGATTTTTATTATTCATATATTTGATGGTCTTATTGACCACCCCTTCGGCTTGTTCGGGAGTTGTAACCGGAAATCTGCCGATGCCGATGTCTAATGCGTCTTTGTAAGGAAAGACACCTTCCTCATCGTCCAAAAATCCGAAATAATCGTCAGAAACGTATGAAACATCGCCGGAAAAAAGTGATGTTTCCATCAAAGACGCTTCCGATTCATACACTAAAAGTTTGTTGTTGCCGTCTGCGGGCGATAGAATTTGCCGGTTATCATAAGAGCCGTCCCCAAAAAGCAGCAAATATTTGGTTTCCGTATTGGAAACACCTGCATTTTTGCGCTCATAAAACATTTTCATCAACCAGCGGTAAGCCGTTGCATCGGGCGTACCTGACGAAAATTCGTTATATACCTGTTCGGGTGTAACAATCAGTGTTGAAATATTGTCTTTTTCCAGATGCGCCCGCGCCAAACGTTCTGCCTGCGGCAAAAAGTCGGGGTGGCATATAATCACAAACTCGCGGTTGTCGGCGGCGTGCAGGTTTTGGTTAGGCACTTCGCCGACAAACTCGGGCGCGGGAAATGAGGCATTCGCATCAAGAGCGACAAATTCGCGGATATTGTTGCCCTCGTTTTTGTCCGCTATAAATGATATTTTTCCGTCTGCGTAATTCTTTTGTATTTCCTGTATGGAGTTGGGATTGGTAATATCCCAGATTTTCAGATTGCCGTTGCCGGTTTGCAAATTGAATTTTTTATAAGAAGAAATATCGGGTGCGCGGAAAAACATTGCATTGCCGTTCATTGTCAGTTGCCGTTTGGCGGTAATGCGGATATAGTTCAGCCAACCGCTTGCCCCATCTATGCGCGGCGACTTGTTTAATACCACTTTTACATTGATGGGCGAGCCTGTGGGGTAAAACTCTCGGTAATCGTGCGAAACGGTGCCTCTGACGTGATTATCGTCAGGTTTGATGTTGTCGGCTGTTTTGGTAAACAGGAGGCTGTTGTTGATGTAGATGCCGAAAGATGATTTGTCTGCTGCTGCCGTACCGGCAAAGATGCTGTTGATGGCACCGTCAAATTCTATGACGGCTTTGGCACTGCTCGCTAAATTGTTGATATTGAAAGTAAAAGTTTTGTTGTTGGTTGATGAAGACGAGCCGAACGTTTCGCCGTAGAACACCCTGCCCGAGTGCGTTAAATTGACCAAATCTTTTTCGTACAGAAAATGGTCGGTAAATTCGGAAACTTCGGTCGGCGTTTCGTTTGGGCTGACAATGCCTGCAAGCGGAATGGTTTTTTGCGGCTCGCCGCTTACGCCCGATGCCAAAAAGTAATAACCGTAAGTAGAATAAGGATTTACGGTATGTTCATATCCCTGTTTTGCGGTGTTGTATTGCCAACTGATGGAACCTTGCGCATAAAAAAGAATATAACTGCCCGAATTATAGATGGCAACCTGCGGCAGGTCGTCAGTTTTACTTTGCGAGAAATTTTCACTCAGCATCGTACCGCCGTAGCCGTAAATATGAATATCGGCGGGGTCTAAACCCTGATTGCGGATTTGGTCGTAAGTAATCTTGTAAATGCCTGTTTCCGGCACGCGGATTTTTACCCATTTGCCCGTGTTCATCACAGACGAGGCGGCAAAACTGTGGATAGTTGCTGCAAATGCCCCGTTCGCGCTTAAAAAAGCGAGGCAGAGATATAATAATATGTATGCTTTGGTTTTTTTCATCTTAAACTGTCCTATATAACGTTAGAAATTCATATTTATTTTGCAGTATGATTTTTTTTTGATTACTAACCGTGCGCTATCGCACACGGTTATTATTATTTGCCCCTTTCGGGGCAGGGGTGTTAAGTTCTCCGTCATTGCGGGCTTGGTTACTGAGCGAAGCCGAAGTATGACCCGCAATCCCCTTTTCAGCCCTGTCATTCTGACGAAAGTCAGAACCCCCTTTTTTTTTCAGGGG
>JAISJU010000202.1 GCA_031261165.1 Prevotellaceae bacterium | reverse complement strand
AAAAAACACAATAAAAAGAATGTGTTTCTATTGATGGCAGCCACAATCGTTGTTGCTGCAATTGGCGTGTTTGTTCTTAATTTTGACAGAAACGGAAAAACTGCCACAGGGGCAGCGGTTATTGTGATGGATACCGCTATGGTTTCTTCAAATTTGAAGGAAATAAGTGCAGACGGAACATTGGTGTTCAATAATCTGGCAGAAGAAGATATACCTGTAAAAGGAGATGTTATTTGCTCTGCACCTTCAAAAGCAGCCCCGCAGGGTTTTCTTTATAAAGTGAAAGAAATTACGACAAGAGATAACGAAACTATAATTGTTACCGAAATGGCAACGATTGAAGAATCTGTAAAAAAAGCGTCTGTCAATCAATCTTTTAATTTGACCGTTGTAGAATTTGACAAGGTAGAAGGAGTTGATGTGCAATTACAGGAGTATGCTGCAATTACCCAAAAACCAACAATGCAATATGCCGGTATATTCGATTGGTTTTTACCTCTATTTGATATAGATAATGCACAAGCAGATAAGACTTCGACATTTACGATTGCAAAATTAGATGTTGATGTGCCATTGGGCAAGATTGCGTATAAAAATAATATTGATGATGTTGGTCTTATTAAAGGAAGTATTAAGGGTAGCATTGAACTTAATTCCACATTTCATTGCGAAATAGATATTAAAGATTATACATTAAAACATTTATTACTTACTACAGAACCACAAATTAAAACACAACTTACAGCATCAATTGAAGGTTTACAGGCAGACACGAAATTTCACATAGAAACATTTAAATTCGCCCCCGTAACCATTCAAACGGGAACAATACCTATTGTGTTTACGCCTACGCTTTCTATTGATGTTATTGTCTCAATAAATGGCGGGGTAACATTGCAGACAACGCCGCTTGTTGAGTGGGATTATTCTTACATTGTTGGTTGTAGTTACGACAAAGGAGAATGGACTACAATAGGCAAAAATACATCAAAGCCTGCGAAATATCTTGATGATGTTCAATTTGTTAAGAATCTGGGTGGCAGCGTGAAAGTACAACCTGAATTAAGTTACAGTTATGACCTGTATGACACAGGACTTTCTGTCGGCATATTTGGAAATATGTATGCAAAACTTGCAGTCGAGAGTAATATCGGCGCAGAGCAAAAACTTTCTTTTCATTGTGGTCTGGAGTTTGGAACAAGAGGTGATGTAGAAATATTCTCAAAAAAAATTGGAATATGGAAATTGGCTGTTCTCCCTGTTGATTGGCTCATTTGGGAAAAACCTTGGATTTGGGAAAAAGTTTATACAATTGCAGGGCAAGTAGGTAATGGTGTTATTACTTTACCCAATAGCAGAGCATTAGAATATTCTGTAACCGAATATTCTGATGCTTGGTATTTATATGCCCCACAAATGCATATAAATTTAAACTTAAATTATAATCATAAAGAAGTTATTTTTATCCGATGGAAAGCATTGGGTGTTGTTAATATGAAGAGGGCAGGTTTTGTTTATAGAAACTATGATTATCTTGGTTATTATCTTAATAAAGATTGGTATAGACAGTCGGGTGGCGTCTTTTATCAAGATGACATTTATAAGAATTATGGGATACAATCATTTCAATTAATAATTAGCAATAATGAATTAGCAATTCAACGAGCAATACAAAATAACAAATAATTATGGGACTAATCAGTTTATTAGTAGGCGGAGCAATGGACGCCAACAAAGCAATTAAGCAAAACAAGGCAAAAAATGATGACACAACTCAAAAAGTTGTTGTTCAGAACAGGTATTCTATTGATGTACCCTCATTTCTATCGCCAACAAACAAACTCGGTGAAGATGCTTCGTTGCAATATTGGAGTATAACATTAGATATTATATTCAAAGTGATTGACGAGCCAAAATCAGAATTTGTTAGTTATCTCGAAGAACTTAAAAAAGTAAAACCCGATTTTGGAAAAGACAAGTCGTTGCTTGACAATATGGCGATGTTAAAACTTAGCCGTATATTTGATATAAACAAAGTAAAATTTGACGGTTATACCGAAACGAAAATTAACGGAATGAACGCTGTTTTACTTAATACTTTAGAAAAAAGAACATTTTTAAAAGATGCCCAATATGGAAGTTTTGCTTTTATTGAAGGTAAAGATACTTTGTATCAAATAATTATCCAGTCGGGTGGCACAAGTATTCTCAAACTCGCAGATAAATTAGAACAAGCAATTTATTCATTTGTTGAAATTGGAAAAACAGACGAACAGCCGTTGCCTGTTCCCGATTTGTTTACCCCACAGGAAGAAACGACTGAAGAACAGGAAACAGAAACAATCCATTGCCCCAAATGCCAAACTATCAATGATAAAGGCACTAATTTTTGTGTCGAATGTGGAACAAAAATATCTGTTCAAAATGAAATAAACGAAACAGTGATTGACGAAGAAATAGAAGAAGAAGCCAACGAAGAAAATACGGAAGAAACGGTTGAGCAACCGGAGGAAAGCACAATCGAAGCGGTTGTTATCCCCGAATTGGAAGAAGACAATAGCGAACAACATACAGAAGACACAATAGAACAGTCAGAAACTTCATTTCCGGACAATGCAAATGGTGCAGTTGTTACAAATCAGGCTGAAAGTGATAACAGGCGTTTTATTGTTCTTGACAATGGAACTGTTGTTGATAATCAATCTAAAGACGGTAACAGTTTTAATGAATTGTTGCAAAAAAATATTGATTTAGACGAGAAACTTAAAGAACTTTCGGACGAAAATGCAAAACTCAATGAGCAAATAACCCAATGTAAGTCTGTTTCTGATGCAGACAATGCTAAAATCATCGGACTAAATACTGAAATAGAATCATTGAACTCACAAATCGAAACATTAAAAAGCACACAAACCGACAACGAAAAGAAAGAAGAACAAATAAAAAACCTGCAAAAATACAATAACGAACTGAAAACAAAGATTACTGCACTTGAAAAACCAACAACAGACAAACGGAAAATTGCGGCGTGGATATTTTTTGTTATTGTTTTAATCACTTGTGTTATTTTGGGAGTAATGTTGTATGAGCAAGACGAACAAATAATAAATCTCCAAAAAGACAACCGCGACCTAAAAGCAATATTAGATAAGAGAAATGAACAAATAGAAAACTTACAAAAAGACAACGATAAACTAAATGCAGAGATTGAGGCACATAAAAATTCAGCACTTAAACGCAAACGAGAAGAAGAGATTGATAAACTTAAACATTCTCCTACTTACGACAAAGGTATAGTTATCAATGGCACAAAATGGGCAACTCGCAATGTAGATACTCCGGGCAAATTTGTTGAAAACCCCGCAAATGTAGGCAAATATTATCAATGGAACAGCACAAAGGCTTGGTCGGAAAACATTGAGGGGAAAATAGAAGATTGGGATAATGAATGGGGAAATAACGCTCAAATATGGGAAACAACCAATAATGTATGTCCGGCAGGTTGGCGAATACCTAAGATAGAAGAAATAAAAAGTTTATTAGCGTCTGAAAACAAAATGGTAACTTTGCCTGTCAAAGGTTGGATATTTGGCAACGGAGATAATACTATTTTTCTTCCTGCTGCAGGTTGGCGCATCAACCAAACAGGTGCGAAACAATCCGAATATAACGGTTATTATTGGAGTGCAACATCAAGTGATAAAAACGCTTATTCTCTGCAATTCGATAATAAGGCAGACTGGAAAATAAGCGAGCGTAGAGGTGGGCGAACTATACGCTGTGTGAAAGAATAATTCGATTATGCTGTGCATTAGCGCACGGACAAAATAAAAAAGTGCTTTGAGATATTGATTTATATGATTTTTATTTGTAATTTTGCAAGCAGAAAAATGGTATAAAATGGAAGTTGTAGTTGATGCAAATATATTTTTGGCAGTTCTTTTGAATGAGCCTGATAACGAGCGAATTATTGAGGCTACAAGAGGTGTGAGTTTTATTGCGCCCGAAATATTGCCCTATGAAATAGGCAATGCTCTCTCGTCTTCGCTGAAACGAAAACATATTGATGAAAATGAAGTTTTGTTTGCCTATCAACTTTTTACGCAAATTCCTGTAAGACGAACTTATGTAGATATTCCGGCAGCACTCGAATTGGTAAATCGTTTTAAAATTTATGCCTACGATGCTTGTTATTTGGAAGTTGCACAACGTTTGAATTTGCCGTTATTCACTTTGGATACACAAATGAAAGAAAAAGCCGAATTATTAAAACTTAAAATTTGGAATGTATGAAAACACTTAATTATGCTGATGTAAGTTTGAATTTTCCATTTGTTTTTGAAACGGCATTAAAAGAAGATGTCGTATTGAACAGAAACGATGGAAACCGTTTTGTAATAATATCTTACAAAAATAAAAAATCACCTTTTGAAAATATCAAAGGCTTGAAAACCTCTGTTACCAACAAAGAAATTGTGGATATGGTAAAAGAAACAAGGGCAAGATATTAACCTCTCCGGTCAAGAAAATCAAACGTAACACGTTTTCCAAAACGTGTTACGTTTTTTATGAAAAACCCCCAAGATTATTTTTTTGAAAAATATTTGCAGAAAAATTTGTGCAATAAAAAAATAGTCGTACCTTTGCAGCCCGAAAAAATGTAAAGAATAATTTTTATACAGTATTAATAATTAAAGAAATGCCAACAATTCAACAATTAGTTAGAAAAGGAAGAGCCAAACAGACTGACGACAGCAAGTCGCCGGCATTGAACGCTTGCCCGCAAAGACGCGGCGTTTGTGTGAGGGTTTATACCACTACGCCTAAAAAACCGAACTCGGCAATGCGTAAAGTGGCTCGTGTACGCTTGACTAATCAGAAAGAAGTGAATGCCTACATTCCGGGCGAAGGACACAACTTGCAAGAACACTCCATTGTGCTGGTGCGCGGCGGTCGTGTAAAAGACCTGCCGGGTGTGCGTTACCACATCGTTCGCGGAACGCTTGACACAGCCGGTGTGAATGGTCGCTTGCAACGCCGCTCCAAATACGGCGCAAAACGCCCAAAACCCGGACAAGCACCTGCAAAAGGAGCACCTGCAAAAGGCGGTAAGAAAAAATAATTTCTGAATACAAACAAGCAAAAAAAGTAATTAAACAAAGTTTTTAACGACAAGTTTGAGTTTTATTGGACACGCAAAGTCGCGAGGTTGAGTAAATTTGTTCAACGGAACATTTTGAAGCAGACGCAAAAACAAGCAACCAAAAACGAAAACGAAAATTTTTAAAACAAAATGAGAAAGACAAAACCAAAGAAAAGGGTCATTCTTCCCGACCCCGTTTTCAGCGAAGTAGTGGTTACGAGATTCGTTAATCATTTAATGTTCGATGGTAAAAAATCTATCGCTTTCGACATTTTCTACACCTCCCTCGAAAATGTAAAAGCCAAACTTCCCAACGAAGACAAGCAACCGCTTGACATTTGGAAGAAAGCGTTGGATAATATTACTCCCCAAGTGGAAGTAAAATCGCGCCGTGTAGGGGGCGCCACTTTCCAAGTTCCTATCGAAATCAGACCGGACAGAAAAGAGTCTATTTCGATGAAAAACCTGATTCAATATGCACGCAAACGCGGCGGTCGCTCAATGGCTGACAAACTCGCTGCCGAAATCGTAGATGCTTTCAACCAACAAGGTGGCGCGTACAAACGCAAAGAAGATATGCACCGTATGGCTGAGGCTAACCGCGCATTCGCACATTTCAGATTTTAATTTTTTATAGAAAAAGGAAAAAAGACAAATGGCAAAAGGAGATTTATCATATAACAGAAATATCGGCATTATGGCTCACATTGATGCCGGTAAAACGACTACTTCGGAACGTATCCTGTACTACACCGGTTTGACACACAAAATCGGCGAAGTTCACGATGGCGCAGCCACAATGGACTGGATGGAACAGGAGCAGGAACGCGGTATCACAATTACTTCCGCCGCTACCACCACTTGGTGGAACTACTTGGGCGACAAATACAAAATCAACCTGATTGACACTCCGGGACACGTCGATTTTACCGTTGAGGTAGAACGCTCGTTGCGTATCCTCGATGGTGCTGTGGCTACTTTCTGCGCCGTTGGCGGCGTTGAGCCTCAATCTGAAACCGTTTGGCGTCAGGCAGATAAATATAATGTGCCGCGCATCGGCTATGTCAATAAAATGGACAGGTCGGGTGCTAACTTCTTTGAAGTGGTACGTCAAATCAAAGACGTGTTGAAAGCCAATCCCTGCCCGATACAAATACCCATCGGCGCGGAAGAAAAATTCAAAGGCGTTGTGGATTTGATTAAAATGAAGGCTATTTTCTGGCACGATGAAACGATGGGCGCGGAATATTCCGTTGAAGAAATTCCCGCCGACCTGAAAGCAGAGGCAGAAGAATGGCGCGAGAAAATGCTCGAAACCATTGCCGAATTTGACGATTCGCTGATGGAAAAATTCTTTGACGACCCCTCGAAAATTACCGAAGAAGAAATTCACAGTGCCATTCGCAAAGGCACTTTGGCAATGGCGATTAACCCCTTGATTTGCGGCTCGTCATTCAAAAACAAAGGCGTGCAAACGATGCTTGATGCCGTTTGCGCTTACTTGCCCAGCCCGCTGGATACGCCCGAAATTATCGGTACCGACCCGCGTTTTACGGACAAAGAAGTGTCGCGCAAGCCCGATGCAAGCGAGCCTACCTGTGCGTTGGCGTTCAAAATAGCCACCGACCCTTATGTTGGGCGTCTGTGTTTCTTCCGTGTATATTCGGGAAAAATAGAGGCAGGCTCTTATGTGTATAACTCGCGCTCGGACAAGAAAGAACGCATTTCGCGTATCTTCCAAATGCACTCAAACAAGCAAAATCCGGTTGAATTGATTTCCGCAGGCGATATTGGTGCAGGCGTAGGTTTCAAAGATATTCGCACCGGTGATACTTTGTGCGATGAAAATAATCCCATCGTGTTGGAGTCTATGGACTTCCCCGAGCCTGTAATTGGTATTTCCATTGAGCCTAAAACTCAAAAAGATATTGACAAATTAGGTATCGGATTAAATAAATTGGCAGAAGAAGACCCCACTTTCCGTGTTAAAACCGATGAAAACAGCGGTCAAACCGTTATCGAAGGTATGGGTGAATTGCACTTGGAAATCATTATTGACCGCTTGAAACGCGAGTTTAAGGTAGAATGTAATCAGGGTCGCCCGCAGGTGGCTTACAAAGAGGCTATTACGCAAACCGTAGAACTCCGCGAAGTATATAAAAAACAATCGGGTGGTCGCGGTAAATATGCCGATATGAGCCTGAAAGTAGGTCCTGTTGATGAAACTTTTGAAGGTCCCGGTTTGCAGTTCGTAGATGAAGTGAAAGGCGGTAACATTCCCAAAGAATTTATCCCCTCCATTTCAAAAGGCTTTACCAACGCTATGAAAAACGGCGTATTGGCTGGTTATCCGGTTGATACTTTGAAAGTTGTAGTTGTTGATGGCTCTTATCACCCTGTGGATTCAGACCAACTTTCGTTTGAAATTTGCGCCATTCAGGCATACAGAACTGCCTGCGCAAAAGCAAAACCGGTACTGATGGAGCCGATAATGAAACTCGAAGTAGTTACGCCCGAAGAAAATATGGGCGACATCATCGGCGACTTGAACAAACGCCGCGGACAAGTGGAAGGTATGGAATCCAACCGCTCGGGCGCACGTGTCATCAAAGCAAAAGTGCCTTTGGCAGAAATGTTCGGCTATGTTACCGCATTGCGTACCATTTCGTCAGGTCGCGCCACAAGTTCAATGGAATTTTCGCATTATTCCGAAGTATCTTCTTCGATTGCAAAAGCAGTAGTAACAGAGGCAAAAGGTCGCGCGGATTTATTGTAAAAAACAAAAAAAGCAGCGGGTTAGCGAATGACTCTTAACCTGCCGCTTTTATTTATACATTATATAATATAACAAACTAAAAAACATTATGAGTCAGCAAAAAATCAGAATTAAACTGAAATCTTACGACCACAATTTGGTTGACAAATCAGCCGAAAAAATTGTGCGGACAGTAAAAGCAACAGGTGCAGTAGTAAGCGGACCAATTCCCCTGCCTACACACAAAAGAATTTTCACGGTAAACCGTTCCACATTTGTGAACAAAAAATCGCGCGAACAATTTGAACTCTCGTCTTTCAAACGTTTGATTGACATTTACAGTTCAACCGCCAAAACGGTAGATGCGTTGATGAAACTCGAATTGCCGAGCGGCGTGGAAGTAGAAATAAAAGTATAGTAATTACATTAATAATTAATTGAAATGCCAGGATTAATAGGAAAAAAAATCGGAATGACTTCCGTTTTCAGTGCCGATGGTAAAAATGTAGCATGCACTGTTATCGAAGCCGGTCCTTGTGTGGTTACGCAGGTAAAAACTGCGGCAACCGATGGTTATGAGGCTCTTCAATTAGGTTTTGAGGAAAAGAAGGAAAAACACACCACAAAACCTGAATTGGGACACTTCAAGAAATCGGGAACAACCCCCAAGCGGCACTTGGTCGAGTTCAAAGAGTTTGACGGAGGAGAGTTCAAACTCGGTGATGTCATCACAGCAGACAAAATTTTTGGTGCAGATGACTTTGTAGATGTTATCGGCACCTCAAAAGGTAAAGGACATCAAGGTGTGGTAAAACGCCACGGTTTCGGCGGGGTAGGGCAAGCCACTCACGGTCAGCACAACCGCCTTCGCGCACCCGGTTCGGTAGGCGCATCATCTTTCCCCTCAAAAGTATTCAAAGGAATGCGAATGGGCGGACGTATGGGCGGCGACACCGTTACCATTCAAAACTTGCAAATTTTAAAAGTGATACCGGAAAACAACTTGGTTTTGGTAAAAGGCTCGTTGCCCGGTGCAAAAGGTTCAATCGTAATTCTCAATAAGTAATGGAATTGACAGTATATAACATAAAAGGTGAAGACACCGGAAGAAAAGTGTCGTTGAACGATGCTATCTTTGCTATTGAGCCTAACGACCACGCCATTTATTTGGACGTAAAACAATATTTGGCAAACCAGCGTCAAGGTACGCACAAAGCCAAAGGCAGAAGCGAATTGGCAGGCAGTACCCGCAAGTTAGGCAGACAAAAAGGCGGCGGCGGCGCACGTCCGGGCGACATCAAATCGCCGGTGCGAGTAGGTGGCGGTCGCGTGTTTGGTCCCGTTCCCCGTGATTACGGTTTCAAACTCAACAAAAAAGTGAAACAGTTGGCTCGCAAATCGGCATTGAGTTACAAAGCCGCCGAAGGCAACATCAAAGTTATCGAAAAAGTTGAATTTGAAACACCGAAAACGAAGAATTACATCGATTTATTGAAAAATTTACAAGTTGCTGATAAAAAAACGCTTTTAATTTTGCAAGAACCAAATAAAGCAGTATATTTGTCGGCTCAAAATTTGAAAGACAGCAACGTGTCAATTGTTTCAGAATTAAATACTTATAATATTTTGAACGCTAAATATCTGCTCGTTACCGAAGATTCTTTAGCGGGAATTGACCAAATTTTTAAAGCATAAGGAGGAAAAAATTATGAGTATTATCATCAAACCGATTGTAACAGAAAAAATAAATCAGTTGAGCGACAAATTTAATCGCTACGGATTTAAAGTAAAGAGAGATGCCAACAAACTTCAAATCAAAGAAGAAGTAGAGGCATTGTATAATGTAGCCGTAACAGACGTAAATACAATGAATTATTTGGGCAAAAGCAAAAGCCGGTATACCCGCAGCGGTATCATCAGCGGCAAAGCCCAAGATTTCAAAAAAGCGGTTGTAACGGTGAAAGAAGGAGATAAAATAGATTTTTACAGTAATATTTAATAAAAAGATGCCTGTTAGAAAATTAAGACCTACAACACCGGGTCAGAGACACAAAATTATCGGTACTTTTGATACAATTACCGCATCGGTACCGGAAAAATCGCTTGTGTTCGGCTTTAGAAAAAGCGGCGGTCGTAACCACGACGGTAAAATGACGATGCGTTACATCGGCGGCGGACACAAACGGAAATTCAGGGTAATTGACTTCAAAAGAGAGAAGGATGGTGTTCCGGCTACGGTAAAAACAATAGAGTATGACCCGAATCGCTCGGCTCGTATCGCCTTATTGTTTTACGCAGACGGCGAAAAACGTTACATTCTTGCACCCAATGGACTGCAAGTCGGACAAACCGTGCTGTCGGGTGCAGAGGCTGCCCCCGAAATTGGAAACTCGTTGCCGTTGCAAAACATACCGCTCGGTACGATAGTTCACAACCTCGAACTCAATCCGGGTCAGGGAGCCGTTCTCGTGCGCTCTGCCGGTACGTTTGCACAACTCACTTCCCGCGAAGGAAAGTACGCCATCATCAAGTTGCCTTCGGGCGAAACACGTATGATACTCAGCGCGTGCAAAGCCACCATAGGCAGTGTAGGAAACTCCGACCACGCTTTGGAACGCTCAGGAAAAGCAGGACGCTCACGCTGGTTAGGTCGCAGACCCAGAACTCGCGCAGTAGCAATGAACCCCGTTGACCACCCGATGGGCGGTGGCGAAGGACGCGCATCAGGCGGACATCCACGCTCGCGCAAAGGCTTGTTGGCTAAGGGATACAAAACCCGCACGCCGAAAAAAGCGTCAAGCAAATATATTATTGAAAGAAAAAAGAAAAAATAATCTATTAAAACGAAGTAAATAATATGAGTCGTTCACTTAAAAAAGGACCCTACATCAACCTGAAACTCGAAAAGAAAGTGCTGGCAATGAATGAAAGCGGAAAAAAATCCGTTGTCAAGACTTGGGCGCGCGCCTCGATGATTTCCCCTGATTTTGTCGGTCATACAATAGCAGTTCATAACGGTAACAAATTTATCCCTGTCTATGTTACAGAAAATATGGTAGGACACAAACTCGGCGAGTTTTCCCTCACACGTATTTTCAGAGGACACGGTGGTAAGAAGAAGTAATCCGTTGATAATCAAGAAAAAATAAAAAATTGACTATAATGGGTAAAAGAAAAAGAATAGCAGCCGATGCTCGAAAAGAAGCCAACAAAAGCCTCTATTTCGCTAAACTGAATAATGTCCCGACATCGCCCCGCAAAATGCGCCTGGTCGCAGATATGATTAGAGGCTTGGACGCATTCAGAGCGTTGAGCATATTGAAGTTCTCCAACAAAGAGGCTTCCGGCAGAATGGAAAAACTGCTGCTCTCTGCCATTAACAACTGGGAGCAGAAAAACGAAAAGAAAGCCGAAAACGGCGAATTATACGTGAGCGCGGTATTTGTTGATTCCGCCAGAATGTTGAAACGTCTGCGCCCCGCACCGCAAGGTCGAGGACACCGCATTCGCAAACGTTCAAACCACGTTACCATTTTCGTTGATACGAAAGTAAAAAATGAACAAGTAACCGAAACTCAAAACTAATTTGCACGATGGGACAGAAAACAAATCCAATAAGTAACCGCTTAGGTATTATCAGAGGTTGGGATTCCAACTGGTTTGGCGGGAAAAACTACGGGGACACGATATTAGAAGATACAAAAATCAGAAAATATCTGAATGCTCGTCTTGCAAAGGCAAGCGTATCGCGCATCGTTATTGAGCGCACGCTGAAATTAGTTACGATTACGGTTTGCACGGCTCGCCCCGGTGTTATCATCGGCAAAGGCGGCTCGGAAGTGGATAAGCTGAAAGAAGAATTGAAAAAGATTACCGATAAGGAAATCCAAATCAATATCTACGAAGTGAAACGCCCCGAACTTGATGCAGTGATTGTGGCAAACAACATTGCCCGACAGGTGGAAGGCAAAATAGCCTACCGCCGCGCTACCAAAATGGCGATAGCATCAACTATCCGTATGGGCGCAGAAGGCATCAAGGTACAAGTATCCGGTCGTCTGAACGGCGCGGAAATGGCTCGCTCGGAAATGTACAAAGAAGGACGTACGCCCTTGCATACTTTCCGTGCAGACATTGACTACGCACAGGCAGAGGCTCTTACAAAAGTCGGCTTGATAGGTATCAAAGTATGGATTTGCCGCGGCGAAGTGTATGAAAAACGCGACCTGGCACCCAACTTTACCTCTTCCGAAAAATTCGGCGGCGGCGACAGACGCTCATCTGAACGCAGCAATGACAGACGTGGCGGCGAAAGACGCGGCGGCGGTGGCGGCGACAAAGACGGCAAAGGTTTCCGTAAAAGAAAAAACAATAAACAAACTGTTTAACGCTTGAAAACTTAAAGAACAATGTTACAACCTAAAAGAACAAAATTTAGAAGACAGCAAAAAGGTCGTATGAAAGGCAATGCACAACGAGGCAACCAGTTGGCATTCGGCTCTTTCGGAATAAAAGCGTTGGAAACAAAATGGCTTACAGGACGACAATTAGAGGCTGCCCGTATTGCAGTTACCAGACACATGCAACGTCAAGGGCAAATCTGGATTAGAGTGTTCCCCGACAAACCCATTACCAAGAAACCCGCAGAAGTGCGTATGGGTAAAGGTAAAGGTGCGCCCGAAGGATTCGTGGCACCTATCACGCCGGGACGTATCCTTATCGAAGTAGAAGGCGTGTCATTCGCCATTGCAAAAGAAGCATTGCGATTGGCTGCACAGAAACTACCGGTTACTACCAAGTTTATCGTCAGACGAGATTTTGACTATAAAGCATTAGAGGCTTAACTTTTAAACATTTTAATGATATGAAAATCAAAGAAATAAAAGAACTGACAGATAACGAAATTCTGGAAAGAATTGAGGTTGAAACCGATAATTTAATTCGCTTGAAATTAAATCATAGCATCTCTCCGTTGGATAACCCCTCTCAAATTAAAGCCGTGCGCAGAGATATTGCACGCTTTAACACAGAGTTACGTTTGAGAGAATTAAACCAAAATTAAAACTTAAAATCTAATGGAAACGAGAAATTTAAGAAAAGAAAGACAAGGGGAAGTTTTCAGCAACAAAATGGATAAAACCGTTACAGTTGTTGTAAAATGGAAAGAAAAACACCCCATTTATGGTAAGTTTGTAAACAAAACTAAGAAATACCACGCTCACGACGAAAAGAACGAGTGTAACATAGGCGACACAGTACGCATTATGGAAACACGTCCGTTGAGCAAACTCAAACGGTGGAGATTAGTTGAAATCATCGAAAGGGCTAAGTAATTATGATACAGCAAGAATCAAGACTTACAGTAGCAGATAACAGCGGTGCAAAAACAGCACTCTGTATCCGAGTATTGGGTGGCACCGGCAAACGCTATGCCACAGTGGGCGATGTTATCGTGGTAGCAGTGAAATCGGCTATCCCCGCCGGAGATATGAAAAAAGGAACTGTATCCAAGGCAGTGATAGTGCGCACCAGCAAAGAAGTGCGCCGCGCCGACGGCTCTTACATTCGCTTTGACGACAACGCTTGCGTGTTGCTCAACAACGCGGGAGAAATACGCGGCAGCCGCATCTTCGGACCGGTAGCCAGAGAATTGCGTGCAACCAATATGAAAATCATTTCACTTGCACCCGAAGTTCTCTAAAAAAACGAAGTTATTAATTGAAAATGATTGATGATTGACTTTTGGAATACATTTGATATGCGATATGAGATGCGCGACCTGCAATAAAAGTCGCAAATCGCAAATCAAAAAATCGCAAATCGAATTCACCCAAAAGTAGTTACCACTTTCATTAATCCCAATTAATTAATCATTAAAAATTAAATAACATAAAATGAGTAAGTTACATATAAAAAAAGGCGACACTGTATTCGTTAATTCCGGTGAAGACAAAGGAAAAACCGGACGAGTACTCGAAGTGCTGGTTGATAAAAAACGAGCATTTGTCGAAAGCGTGAACTTGGTGTCAAAACACACCAAACCCAACGCTAAAGCCCCGCAAGGCGGCATTATCAAAAAAGAGGCGTCAATTCACATCTCAAACCTGAATGTAGTTGACCCCAAAACAGGAAAACCGACTCGCATCGGTCGCAAGAAAAATGCAGACAACAAATTAGTGCGTTACGCCAAAAAATCAGGGGAGGAAATTAAATAATGAGTCAGACAGCCACATTAAAGAAAGATTATCAGGAACGCATCGTTCCTATCTTGCAGAAAGAATTCGGCTATAAATCCATTATGGAAGTTCCGAAACTTGAAAAAATTGTCCTGAATCAAGGCTTGGGTCGTCAAGCAACTGCCGATAAGAAAATTATCGAAATCGCAGTGAACGAAATGACCACCATCGCCGGACAAAAAGCAGTAGCCACCGTGTCTAAAAAAGACATCTCTAACTTCAAATTGCGTAAGAAAATGCCTATCGGTGTGCGTGTTACGTTGCGCCACGACAAAATGTACGAATTCCTCGAAAGACTTGTGCGTGTAGCATTGCCGCGTATCCGCGACTTCAGGGGAATTGAGAACAAACTTGACGGACGAGGCAACTATACGCTTGGTATTGAGGAACAAATCATTTTTCCCGAAATAAATATTGATACCATCAATAAAATATTGGGAATGAATATTACCTTTGTAACCTCTGCAAAAACCGATGAAGAAGGCTTTGCATTGTTAAAAGAATTTGGATTACCATTTAAAAAATAACATTAAGTATCAAATAGTTATGGCAAAAGAATCAATGAAAGCCCGCGAGGTAAAAAGAGCAAAACTGAATGCAAAATATGCGCCGAAAAGAGCAAAACTCATTGCAGAAGGCAACTATGAAGCATTACAAACATTGCCCAAAAACTCCTCCGCAGTTCGCTTGCACAACCGTTGCAAACTCACAGGACGTCCGAAAGGATATATGAGGCAATTCGGTATTTCGCGTATTCAATTCCGCGAAATGGCAGCAGCAGGACTTATACCGGGCGTGAGAAAAGCAAGTTGGTAAATCCAAATAAATAAAAGATATGAGATGTGCGATTTTCGACAACAGTCGTAAATTTAAAAGTCGCAAATCGCAAATCTAAAATCGCAAATCAAAAATTTTAAATATTGTTCCGGTAGTCGGAATCAATTTAATTCATTTAATATGACAGACCCAATAGCAGATTATCTAACAAGAGTAAGGAACGCTATCAAAGCAAATCATCGCGTGGTAGAAGTTCCGGCATCAAATTTGAAGAAAGAAATTACCAAAGTGTTGCTCGACAAAGGCTACATTTTGAACTACAAATTTGTTGAAGAAGGACCGCAAGGCTCCATCAAAATTGCGTTGAAATACGACCCTGTAAACAAGGTGAGCGCAATTAAAAAATTAACCCGTGTTTCGACACCCGGTTTGCGACAATATGTCGGCTACAAAGAAATGCCGCGCGTATTGAACGGTCTCGGTATCGCCATCGTATCGACCTCAAAAGGCGTGATGACGGACAAAGAGGCTCGTGATTTGAAAATCGGTGGTGAAGTTTTATGTTTTGTTTACTAATTTAACGAAGGAGGAAAAGAAAAAATGTCAAGAATAGGAAAATTACCCATCAACATTCCCGCCGGCGTTACAGTAACAGTAAATGATTCGGTAGTAACCGTCAAAGGACCGAAAGGCGAACTCACGCAAAAAATCGCACCGGAAATCAAAGTAACGGTAGATAACGGCGTGCTGACCGTAGAACGTCCCAATGACGAAAAGCAAAATCGTGCTTTCCACGGCTTGTACCGCGCCCTTATCAACAATATGGTTATCGGCGTTTCGGAAGGATACCGCAAATCAATGGAACTTGTCGGCGTGGGTTACCGCGTATCCAATCAGGGACAGGTGCTTGAATTTGCACTCGGTTATACACACAATATTTTCTTGAGTTTACCCGCAGAAATAAAAGTGGAAACCAAAAACGAAAGAAACCAGAATCCGGTGTTGATTTTGGAGGCTTGCGACAAACAACTCATCGGACTAGTTTGCGCCAAAATCCGCTCTTTCCGCTAACCCGAAACTTACAAAGGCAAAGGTGTTAAATTTGTGGGCGAAGTGCTGCGTAAGAAAGCAGGTAAATCGGCAGGTGCTAAATAATTCACTTAAAAAGAAGACAGGATTATGATAGATACAACAGCAAAACGTTTGAAAATAAAAAAACGTATCCGCGGAAAAGTGAGCGGAACAGCCTCAAAACCTCGTTTGACGGTTTTTAGAAGTAACAAAGAGATATACGCTCAAATCATTGACGACTTGTCTGGCAAAACACTTGCCGCCGCCTCGTCATTGAAATTGACCGAAAAAATAACCAAGAAAGAAGAATCGGCAAAAGTCGGCGAACTGATTGCTAAAAAAGCGCAAGACGCAGGCATCAACACCGTAGTATTCGACCGCAACGGTTATTTGTATCACGGAAGAGTAAAAGAATTGGCAGATGCTGCCCGTAAAGGAGGATTAAATTTTTAAGAACTATGTCAGTAAATAAGAATACAGTAAAATCTGTCAATGATACAGAGTTGAAGGACAGACTTGTAGCCATCAACCGTGTAACCAAAGTAACCAAAGGTGGTCGCGCGTTCAGTTTCTCGGCAATCGTAGTCGTAGGAAATGAAGAAGGTATTGTTGGCTGGGGCTTGGGAAAAGCCGGCGAAGTAACCGCTGCCATAGCAAAAGGCGTAGAGGCGGCTAAAAAGAACTTGATACGTGTTCCGCTTTCCAAAGGAACGATACCTCACGAGCAAATCGCTCGCCACGACGGTGCATTGGTATATCTGCAACCCGCATCGCACGGTACGGGAGTAAAAGCAGGTGGTGCTATGCGTGCCGTACTCGAAAGCGTGGGTATAACAGACGTGTTGGCAAAGTCCAAAGGCTCGTCTAACCCGCACAACTTGGTGAAAGCCACGATAAACGCATTGAGCCAACTGCGCGATGCCGCTACCGTTGCTCAAAATCGAGGCGTATCGCTCGAAAAAGTATTTAAAGGTTAAAAAATCAACACTATGGCAACGATAAAAGTAAAACAAGTAAAGAGCAAAATCAAAACGCCCGCCGTTCAAAAAAGAACGCTGGAAGCATTGGGTTTGAGAAAAATCAATGCAGTTGTAGAACACGAAGCCACTCCAAGCATTTTGGGAATGGTCAATAAAGTAAAACATCTTGTAGAAGTTGTTGAGTAATTAATTAAAACTTAAAAAAACGAATAATAAAATGGATTTAAGTAACTTACAACCCGCAGAAGCATCAGTCAAAACCAGAAAAAGAATCGGTCGTGGTACCGGCTCGGGCTTGGGTGGTACTTCCACGAGAGGACACAAAGGGCAAAAATCGCGTTCCGGTTATTCTAAGAAAATCGGATTTGAAGGCGGACAAATGCCTTTGCAACGCCGTTTGCCGAAATACGGATTTAAAAACGTGAACAGAGTTGAATATAAGGCTATCAACATCGAAACCATACAGGAATTGGCGGCTGCCAAAAACTTGGAAAAAGTGGGCATCGAAGAATTGTTGGAAGCCGGATTTATCGCTAAAAAACACTTGGTAAAAGTGTTGGGCAAAGGCGCATTGACAAACAAACTGACAGTAGCCGCTCACGCATTTTCCAAAACAGCAGAAGCGGCAATCACTGCCGCAGGTGGAACCGTAGAAAAATTATAAAAAAATGAGTACATTTTTAAGAAAACTACAATCTTTGAGGTTTGTTACGACAATCAAAAATATTTGGGCAGTCGAAGAACTACGAACAAAACTATTGATAACAATGTTGTTCGTTCTGATTTACCGTTTCGGCTCGTTCGTTATTTTGCCGGGCATTTCTCCCGATTCGCTGACAGCACTGCAAAGCCAGACAAGCGAGGGCTTGCTTGCCGTGCTGGATATGTTCTCGGGCGGTGCGTTCTCTAATGCGTCTATTTTCGCATTGGGGATTATGCCTTATATCTCGGCGTCTATCGTGATACAACTTTTGACCATCGCCGTGCCGTATTTCCAAAAAATGCAGCGCGAAGGCGAAAGCGGTCGCAAGAAAATGAACCAATTGACACGTTATTTGACGGTCGGTATTCTGCTCTTGCAAGCACCGTCTTATTTGGTCAATTTGCGCGTACAGGTAGCACAAGCCGTACAGTCGGCTGCATCAAGCGGAATAGCCATTCCGGCTATGCCCTCCGATTGGTGGTTTGTCTTCCAATCTGTTATTTCGCTCACTGCAGGCAGTCTGTTTGTGATGTGGCTCGGCGAAAGAATTACCGACAAAGGCATTGGTAACGGTATCTCGTTTATCATCTTGATTGGTATCATTGCCCGTTTGCCGCACGCATTCCTGCAAGAATTTATTTCGCGCCTGAATGACTCTTACGGTGGTTTGGTGATGTTCCTTGTGGAAATCATTATTCTCTTCGTTGTTGTCGGGCTGTGTATAATGCTCGTACAGGGAACTCGAAAAGTGCCGGTGCAATATGCAAAACGCATTGTGGGAAACAAACAATATGATGGTGTTCGTCAATACATTCCGCTGAAAGTGAATGCAGCAGGCGTTATGCCCATCATTTTTGCGCAAGCGATTATGTTTATTCCAATTACAATTGTCGGTTTCTCAAAATCGCAAACGGCAACAAATTTTGTTCAAGCCTTTATGGATAATACAGGCTTTTGGTACAACTTTGTGTTTGCACTGCTGATTATTGTTTTCACGTATTTCTATACGGCGATAACCATCAATCCTACGCAAATGGCGGAAGAAATGAAACGCAACAACGGTTTCATTCCGGGCATCAAACCGGGTAAGAAAACGGCTGAATATTTAGATGAAATAATGTCGCGCATTACCTTGCCCGGCTCGTTATTCATCGCTGCGGTTGCTATTTTCCCTGCTTTTGCAAAATTGGGACACGTCAGCGGACAGTTTGCACAGTTCTACGGTGGTACGTCATTACTGATTTTGGTAGGTGTGGTATTGGACACGCTTCAACAAATAGAAAGTCATCTGCAAATGCGCCATTATGACGGTTTGCTCAAATCGGGTATGAAGATTAAAGGGCGCACCGGTTCCGTAGCGGCGTATTAAAAAATGATTTTTTTAAAGACAGACGAAGAAGTTGAATTGCTGCGCGAGAGTAATCAGATGGTTGCCCGCACGCTGGCAGAAGTAGCCAAAGTGATAAAAGAAGGGACAACAACCCAGCAACTCAACAAATTGGCAGATGAGTTTATCCGCGACAATGGCGGCGTACCAAGTTTCTTGAATTATAACAGTTTTCCCGCATCACTCTGTATTTCGCCCAACGATGTAGTAGTACACGGTATTCCGTCAGACGACATTGTTATCAAAGCAGGCGACATCGTATCGGTGGATTGCGGGGTACTGAAAAACGGTTTTCACGGCGATTCGGCTTATACGTTCTGCATCGGCGAAGTGGCACCGGAAGTAATCCGACTGTTGAAAACGACAAAAGAGTCGTTGTACAAAGGTATTGAAATGGCGATTGAGGGCAAACGCCTGGGCGACATCGGTAACGCGATTCAAAGTTATTGCGAACAGCACGGTTACTCGGTAGTGCGCGAAATGGTTGGACACGGCGTAGGGCGCGATTTGCACGAAGACCCCGAAGTGCCGAACTACGGCAAACGCGGAGACGGCAAAATGCTTAAATCGGGTATGACGATAGCCATTGAGCCGATGATAAACTTGGGCAAAAAGGACATTGCCATTGAGCAAGACGGCTGGACAGCCCGCACACGCGACCGCAAACACTCGGCGCACTTTGAACACTCGGTAGTGGTCAGACGCGGAAAAGCGGATATTTTATCTACCTTCGACTATCTCGAAGAGGTTTTAAAAGCAAAAGGCGATTTAATTTTATAATTAACAAAATATGGCAAAGCAAACTGCTATCGAACAAGACGGAATTATCACAGAGGCATTGTCTAATGCAATGTTTCGCGTGGAATTGGAAAACGGACTTGAAATTATCGCGCACATTTCAGGCAAGATGCGTATGCACTACATTAAAATTTTGCCCGGCGATAAGGTAAAAGTGGAAATGTCGCCGTATGACCTGAGTAAAGGTCGAATATCATTCAGATATAAATAATAAAAACTATAAAGTTATGAAAGTAAGAGCATCTATTAAAAAGCGCACTGACGACTGTAAGATTGTCAGAAGAAAAGGTCGCTTGTATGTTATCAACAAAAAAAACCCTAAGTTTAAACAACGTCAGGGATAACAAAAACATTTTGCAAATAATTAAAAGTTTATGGCAATAAGAATTTCAGGAGTAGATTTACCTCAAAATAAGAGAGGTGAAATAGGTTTGACTTATATCTACGGAATAGGTCGTAGTAATGCAAAAAAGATTCTGACGGAAGCCGGAGTTAATTTTGACATTAAGGTAAAAGATTGGACTGACGACCAAGCATCTAAAATCAGAGAAATTATAGGTGCAAGTTTTAAAGTGGAGGGTGACCTTCGCTCGGAAGTGCAGTTGAACATCAAGCGATTGATGGACATCGGTTGTTACCGTGGCATTCGCCACCGTATCGGTTTGCCTTTGCGCGGACAAAGTACGAAAAACAATGCCCGTACCCGTAAAGGAAGGAAAAAGACGGTTGCTAACAAGAAAAAAGCAACTAAATAATGTTTAATTTAAAAAACAGAAATACGATATGGCAAAAAAAGTAGCAGCAGCAAAGAAAAGAGTTGTTAAGGTAGATGCAAACGGACAACTGCACGTGCATTCTTCGTTCAACAACATTATCGTTACCATTACCAATAGCGATGGACAAGTGATTTCTTGGTCTTCGGCAGGTAAAGAAGGTTTCAGAGGCTCGAAAAAGAACACTCCCTATGCAGCGCAAACAGCAGCGCAAACGGCGTCAAAAACGGCTTACGACTTGGGCTTGCGCAGAGTGAAAGCCTATGTGAAAGGTCCCGGCAACGGTCGCGAATCGGCTATCCGCACCGTCAATGGCGCAGGAATTGAAGTAACCGAAATTATTGACGTTACGCCGCTCCCACACAACGGTTGCCGCCCGCCCAAACGCAGAAGAGTATAATCCCAAAGTTAAACAAAAAAATTAAAACTACAAAGAAAAATGGCAAGATATACAGGTCCAAAATCAAGGATTGCCCGTAAATTCGGCGAGGCAATTTTCGGTCCCGACAAAGTGCTTTCGAGAAAAAACTTCCCGCCGGGACAACACGGCAATAATCGCCGCAAGAAAACTTCCGAATACGGCATTCAGTTGAAAGAAAAACAAAAAGCGAAATACACCTACGGCGTGTTGGAAAAACAATTCCGCAACCTCTTTGATAAGGCGCAACGTACCAAAGGTATTACCGGTGAAGTGCTTTTGCAACTCTTGGAATCGCGTTTGGACAACGTGGTGTTCCGTTTGGGACTTGCGCCCACCCGCGCAGCCGCCCGCCAATTGGTAAGCCACAAGCACATTACGCTCGATGGCGTGGTAACAAACATTCCTTCGGCAACCGTAAAACAGGGACAAGTTGTAGCCGTGCGCGAGCGCGACAAATCACTCGAAGTGATTATCAACGCATTGCAGGGTTTCAACCACACGAAATATCCTTGGTTGGAGTGGGACAGCGCAACGTTCTCGGGCAAATTCCTGCACATACCGGACAGGACTGATATTCCCGAAAATATCAAAGAACAATTAATCGTAGAATTATACTCTAAATAATAAATAATATGGCTATATTAGCATTCCAAAAACCGGAAAAAGTAATAATGTTGGAGGCGAACGACTTTCAGGGCAAATTTGAATTTCGTCCGTTGGAGCCCGGCTACGGTATTACGATAGGTAATGCTTTGCGCCGTATTCTGTTGAACTCGCTCGAAGGCTTTGCAATCACGTCTATCAAAATAGATGGCGTTGACCACGAGTTTGCAACAATACCGGGTGTAATTGACGATGTTACGAACATTATTCTGAATTTGAAAAAAGTTCGTTTCAAACAAGCGGTGGAAGAAGCCGAAACCGAAAAAGCAACTATCTATGTGGCAGGCACGGAAGTGTTCAAAGCCGGCGACATCAGCAAACACTTGTCGAGTTTCAACGTGTTGAATCCCGATTTGGTGATTTGCCGCCTCGACCCGAAGGCATCGTTCAAAATTGAACTGACCATCGACAAAGGCAGGGGCTACATTCCGGCAGACGAAAACAGAGTTTCAGGTGCGGAAATCGGTGTGATACCGGTAGATTCTATCTACACGCCCATTCGTAACGTGAAATACTCCATCGAAAACTACCGTGTGGAACAAAAAACGGACTACGAAAAATTGACGTTGGACATCACCACAGACGGCTCTATTCACCCGAAAGAGGCATTGAAAGAGGCAGCCAAAATCTTGATACAGCACTTTATGCTTTTCTCTGACGACAAAATTGCGCTTGACACCAACGAAGGAGAAGGCAGCGAAGAGTTTGACGAAGAAATATTGCGTATGCGCCAACTGCTGAAAACCAGATTGATAGATTTGGACTTGTCTGTTCGCGCCCTCAACTGCCTGAAAGCGGCTGACGTGGAAACACTCGGTCAGTTGGCAGAGTTCAACAAAAACGATTTATTGAAATTCCGCAACTTCGGCAAAAAATCGCTGGTAGAATTGGAAGACAAACTGCACAGCCTCAACCTTGCTTTCGGAACGGATATTTCCAGGTATAAACTTGATAAAGATTAAAAAAAAGAAATGAGACACAATAAGAAATTTAACCATTTAGGTAGAAAAAGCGCACACAGAAAAGCCCTGTTGTCGAATATGGCAGTGTCGCTCATCAGACATAAAAGAATATCTACCACTACGGCAAAAGCCAAAGCATTGCAAGTATATGTAGAGCCGCTTTTGACCAAGGCGAAAAGCGACTCAACCCACTCGCGCCGTTTGGTGTTCAGCGAGTTGCAGGACAAAGAGGCGGTAACGGAACTTTTCCGCGACATTGCAGTAAAAATTGCTGCACGTCCGGGCGGATACACCCGCATTTTGCGTACCGGTTTCCGTCTTGGCGACAACGCCGAAATGTGCATCATCGAGTTGGTAGATTACAACGAAAATATGCTGAAAGAAAAGGTTGCTAAAAAAGCCGCCCGCACACGCCGCGCAGGTAAGAAAAAAACCGAAACGGAAACTGCACCGAAAGCAGAAGAAGTGGTGGCGGCAGCAGCGGAATAAAATGCCATAATGAAAAAAGCGGGAAAGTTTTTAGAAACTTTCCCGCTTTTTTGTGTGAAATATTTCAAAGAAGTTTTTTATTCAAACAAATCATTCATTACCACTTCACTTTGAATGTGTCCCCAATATTCGTTGCGTTTTACGCCGTAGGTAGTGAGCATTGTCAGATGAACGGCATCTCGCAGTTTGGTTTCTGCGATAAAAGCCGCTTTTTTGTGCATCAGATTTTGATAAGTATTTTTATCAATCACAAATTCATCTTTGGCATATTTTATTTCGCAAATATTTGTAATTCTGTCGTTTCGGTGAATAAGCAGGTCAATTTCAACGGCAGGGTCGGAAACCATACTGCGCCACGAAGAAACGGTGGTAGAAACACCCGAAATGCCGAGTTTTTGCTTTATTTGCTTTGTGTGCATCATACAAACCTGTTCAAAAGCATAACCGCTCCACGCTCTATGTTTCTGATTGTCAATTTGATTTATCCAATAATGCTCGTCTTTTTGTTTTTCGCCTTTTATGAAATTCAGATAAAACAAAGAATAAAAATCAACTAACTGATAGGTTTTTTCTTTGCTTTTTTTTAAAAAATCGTTGTAGATATGGATAAATCCGCACTGTTCCAATTCTTCGAGAATTTGAGTTAAATAACCGCCGTTTGGCAAGCCCGAACTGTCTATCAATTCTTTGCGTGTAAGTCCTTTGCGTTTTTTACTCAAAGTTTCAATCACTTTTACATAGTTCTCGTAATTATTGAACAACGAGGCGTATAATTGAGAAAACTCGTTTTTCAAAAAGCCTGTTTTTCTAAAAAACAGATTATCAATATTTTGAAATAAACTGTAACGCTTATCAAGTTGTTCGAGATAATAGGGGATGCCGCCCAAAATCATATAACATTCCACAATTTGTTTGCGGTCGAAAACAATTCCTTTCGCGTTCAAAAACAGTTCGGTTTCTTTCAGCGTAAAAGGCGAAAGTGCGATTTGACGTGTCAGCCGATTATGTAAGCCGCCGCGATTATTGATGATTTTTTTGATTATCCACGAAGTAGCAGACCCGCAGATAATCAGCATTATATCCTTTCGTGCCGAAGCCCAAGAGTTCCAAAAATAATCCAAAGCGGATACAAAATGGGAACGTTTGCCGTCAAGCCACGGCAGTTCGTCAATAAAAATTATTTTGCGCTCTTTCGCAGGCAAATTTTCCAACAGAATTTGCAGATTACTGAAAGCATCAAACCACGAATTAACCTTCGGAAATGACATTTTCGCCTGTTTATTCATTTCGTTCACAAAATTATCCAATTGCCTGCGGTTGGGAATTTTGTTTGCCCCGGTGAAATAAAAGGCAAATTTCTTTTGAAAACATTGCTTTATTAAGAATGTTTTACCAACTCTTCGCCGCCCGTAAATAGCGATAAATTCAGACTTACCCGATTCATAACATTCCTGCAAAAGGTAGCGTTCATCGGCTCTTCCAATCAAATTATTCATAGCAGTATTTTTTTTGCAAAGATACAATATGTTTTTATATTACGCTAAATATATGGAAAAAAACAATGATTTAGCGTAATATAAAATTCCATATTGCGCTAAATGCGTCAAATAAATATATGATTTAGCGTGTTATATGTATTTATATCACGCTAAATGTATGTAAAAAACATACGATTTAGCGTGATATTGACCGAATTTTATGCAATAAAAAAATGGGAAAGTTTTTTTGAGAACTTTCTCGATTTTAAGCCTCACATTTATGAGCAGGGCTGTTAAGTTCTTTGTAAAACGTACCGAACAATGTAAGTTTTGTCATTGCGGGCTTGACCCGCAATCCCCGGAAAAAGGGATTCCGACTTTCGTCAGAATGACAAACAGCAAAGGGGATTGCGGGTCAAGCCCGCACTGACAGAGAACTTAACAGCCCTGCTCTTTGGGGGCGTAATAGCGGGATAAGAAAAAAAGCGGAAAAGTTTGTAAGAACTTTTCCGCTTTTTTTGTGAAGATAAGATACTCATCGGTACAAAAGCCGTTTTTTATTTCACTGTTTCGCTTTACCAAATCTCCAACCAATAGTCAAATCAATTTGATTTCCTACATAGGAAAAATTTCTTTCATCTATCGGAATTAAATATTGAAAAAGTGATACTTTTCTTGCTTCAAACCCAATACCGGTATGTCCATATAATTTATATCCCAAATCAAGAAACCAACGTTTTTTAGTGCTGAAATTCCAAGTGATACCTGTGTTTACGCCAAAAGCAAAAGCCGATTTTGAAGTGGATTCTGTTGAAGGCTCGCCTCGTAAACCGCTTGGGTCAAAAGCGATACCGCCCGATATGCTCAATAATCCCACAGATGGACCAATGCGCCACTGAAATCTGTCTGACAAATCTTTAATATGACTCCACGAAAGCAAAATCAAACTTGCATTGTAATCATAATTGATTTTGCCATCATTGTGTAAACTGCCGTTCTGGTCAGTATACAAGAAACTTCCGATTGCTTTATCAGTAAAAGAACCGCCATTAAATTCTATCGACAAAAGGCTTTGAGGGTTGAGGTAATACCCTAATCCGATTTTACCGCTGGCAAAAGGTGCATCACCAACAATGTTAGCACCGCCGCCGAAACTGACATACCATTTGCGCCCTCCGACATAGTCGTAGTTCAAATTGTCCGATGCGGTTGAACCTGTTTTTTCTTTGGTTATTTTCTCAATATCTTCTGTCTGATAGACAAAAATATTGCCGCCCTGTGTTTCAATCTTCAAAGATTGATTAGGCACTTGTTCAATAATCGTGCCGTGAATAATTGTGCCGTTTTTCAGATAAACGACATCTTGATAATCACCTTTTGCAAAGGTTACGCTTGCTATCAAAGACACAAGCACTGTTAGGAATAATTTTTTCATAATTTTGAAATTTTATTAAATTGTTTTTTTTGTAATTTATGCGAATCATTTATTAATCAATAGCAAAGGTCGAAACAACCGTTGTTTTTTCGTCCCTACTGTTGGGATTTCTAACAATGACACCATATTCGCCTTTTTCTGCGTTAGCAGTAATTAATAGATAAGAAGCTGTACCATATTTTTTTCCTGTAAAAGGCAAAAGTTGCATATTGTTGCTTGAAGCACCAAACGCACTTACTGAAGCAAGTTCTGTTTTGCGTGCTTTTTTACTTACATCAAATTTAATTATTTGTATAATGGACATCGGGTCAGATATATTGTCCACTGCACGCACAATTAATTGAATTCTTCCGCTATGTGTCCTTACGCTGGCACAGCAACCTGCAATGGTCAATTTTTCTTTTGCAGAGCCAAATCCTGTCAATTGGATGGCGGCAGAGTTGATTTTGATTTGAACTGTTGATTTTTCCAGTAGCGTGGTAGTGCTATCGGAATTTAGCAACACAATTTCGCCTGCAAATTCAGGCTCTTTGACTGTTGTTTGAGCGGATAAACTCGCAAAAAACATAACAGTGAGTAAAATAAATGCAATTTTCTTCATAGTATTAAAATTTTAATTGTTAATAAGATAATAATTTGAATGTTCAAAGTAAAAATTAGTTATTGAAAATGTTTAAAACTTGTAACGAATACCGAGTGCAACGTTAGTCCAATAACCGCCTTTGCCGTCGCCTAAAAAGTAAAGTGCAGGGCGGTAATCTAACGATAATTGTAATGGGATATTAAAATTATATTCAATACCAATTTGTCCTGCAACGCCGGCATTGAAATAACCTTTATCATTTATACCCCAAAAACCTGCGCCTGCGCCAACGCCTGCATACCATTTGAAACCGTCAGCCAACTGCGCCAAATCCCAATTCCATTGATAAATACCTGTTAAATTAACCCCATTTCCCCAAAAACCAGCATCTACTTCCAAGCGATTGGTATTGACCAATGTGTGTTGGAAAGAAATTTCCGCACCATTATACACACCACGCAAACCGATTGCATTGTTTTGAGCATTGGCTGTTACGATAAAACCTGCTGCTACGAAAGCAAGCATAAAAATTTTCTTTTTCATTTGGTTTATTGTTTAACGTCTGTTCCTTTTACAGACAAAGATTAATAATTGTTCGTTTTTTAAAGTTTCTGCTCTTTCTGCAATATTTTTGAGTGTTTATGCAGTTTTCACTTTGCATTTTTTGGTGAACAGTTGCAATTCTGTTTCATATATTATGGCGGTTTCCCCGTCGTCTTATTTTAAAAAAAAATAGACAAATACTCTAACGATAGTATTTATAAGTTTAAGATAACTTTTCTCACATAGAATTTTGATTTAAAATAATTAATACCTATTTTTAGGCTGCAAAATTAAATATTTATTTCATCTGAAACAAATATTTCAGCATAAAAATGCTTTAAGCGTAAAAAATAAGTATAAATAAAATCAATACGTGGCTAATTCTGCTTTAAAATGCAGATATTTGGCATATTGTAAAAAGGAATGATTGTGAAATAAATATTTCAGATTGTTTGTAAATGAATTACTACAAAATCAAAATAGAACTTGAAAAACGAGGCATATCTGTCAAGGACTTTTGCCGACAAGTGGATATAACGGAACAGGGGCTTAATCAAATGATTCGCAATGAATCAATGAAAGTTGATGTTTTGGAACGAATATCGTCTGCTTTGAATGTTCCTGTGTCGTTTTGGTTTGAGATGGCAAAAAACGTTTCTTCCGAAGCATCGAATAATAATAATAAAATGCAAAAAACTGTTTCTGCAAATCGAATAGATGCGATAACCGATGAATTGAATAAACTTTTGAAAGGTTTAAGTAAGGGCGAAATATAAAAAAATGATTTCTCATATATAATTTCAAAAAAGTGAAAATAACTACCAATGATTTGAGTATTAGCCAATTAAAGGCTATTGTTTTTGATAATGAGTGTATAGAATTAGATAAAGAAGTGTTACAAAACATACAATCTTGTTTTGATTTTCTTCAAATCTTTTCTTCCGACAAAATAATTTACGGCATCAACACCGGTTTTGGACCGATGGCGCAGTATCGCGTTGATGATGATTTCCTCACGCAGTTGCAATACAACATTATCCGCAGCCATTCAACCGGTGCGGGTAATCCGTTGCCCGATTTGTATGTGCGGGCGGCGATGGTGGCGCGTTTGGGAACTTTTTTGCAGGCGCGTTCGGGCGTGCATTTGGAACTTGTGCAACTACTTGTGGAATTTATCAATCGCGGCATTTATCCTTTTATCCCCGAACACGGCAGCGTGGGCGCGAGCGGTGATTTGGTGCAGTTGGCGCACATTGCTTTGACGTTGATAGGCGAGGGTAAGGTGCATTACAAAGGCGAATGGCGCGAGGCTGCCGATGTGCTGAAAGAAACCGGCTTGCAGCCCTTTGAAATTCATATCCGCGAGGGATTGTCGGTAACAAACGGCACTTCGGTAATGTCGGGCATCGGGTTGATAAATGTGCTGTATTCCAAGCGTTTGCTTGATTTGGCGATTCTGGCATCGGTGTGGATAAACGAACTGACACAGGCGTATGACGATGGTTTTTCGGTGGAGTTAAATCAAACGAAAAAGCACGTTGGGCAGGCGGAAGTAGCGGCTCGTATGCGCGAAATTTCAAAAGACAGCAAATTGTTGCAA
>JAISJU010000195.1 GCA_031261165.1 Prevotellaceae bacterium | reverse complement strand
CTGATTATCTGCATTTTAAGTAAAAACATCACTAAAAACACTCCTGATTTTCGCCTTTTTTGTAGTGAATTTCGCCCGAAAACTCCAAACTTTAACTTTTGCTTGCAGTTGAAACACTTTTTTGATTGTTTATTTTTGATTTGTGCTATTTTCAAAAAAAATGCGGAAAAAACGGATAAAAATTTTTTTCGTGGATTGTGAGGTTTTTATGTAATGGTTATGTAATTGTTTTATGCTGCATAGTTGATAACTCGTTGATTTTCAGGAAAATAAATTTGCAGGGTTTATTTTTTTATATTATCTTTGTATCAACAAAATGAGGGAGAGAAAGCCCTCGCATTATTAATCAATAAATTTTTTACAAAATGCAAAACGAAAAAAAAGGGGTAGTTCCTACCATCAGCATTTCGCAGAACGGAAAGGCTGAAAAAGAACAGGGCGCAACAGGCGCAACAGTAACGAACGGCACAAAGATTGCCGAAGTAACTAAATCGACCGAACAGGTGGCGACAGTTCCCGCAGTGCCGAGCATTCAGGAATTGACGGCGAAAGCCGAAAAAACGGCTATGCTTGTGCAGAAGTACGAAAAAATCAAAGCGAAAAAGGAGCAGGTCGATAGATTTGTTATCCTGCACGAGAGCGAACAGGCAAACATCGTGATTACCGATGTGAAAGGGCAACGGATTGAAACAAGCAACCCGAAGAGCATTGAACAGGTGCTTGCTATTTGGAAAGCCGACATTTGCGAGGCTTTGACGAATGCGGAACAGGAAATACGCGATATTATGAGCGTACCGCAGGCTATGACCAACGTGATAAGGCAAGCCGCCTAAATGCAAAGTGAAAGGGCGGGTATGCACGCCCGCCCTTTCTTTGTAATCAATAAATTTTTACACAAATGGAATATTCACATAAAAATCGGGACAAAGGTATGAAAAATTATACAGTTATATTCAAATGCAACGGAAAAACTTATGAAAATCATTTTACGGAGCAAAATCTGGACAAAGCGACACAGTTCGTAATCTCTCTTAATTTTGATAATTCGGTAGAAGAATTAATAGAACATTCACAAAGGGCATAAATTTTAAAGGAAAAACAAAATGAACACATTTAATTTTAAAGAAAACAAAATCCAAACATTGGATTTGAACACGCTGAAAACAACGCACAAAGAAAACGACATCTTCGGAAATCCGCTAAAAGGGATTTACCATTATCAGATTATTGAAGAAATTGCCGACTTGTGTGAGCGCAACAGGCTAAATTTCAGCATAGAAGAAATTTTTGCAGCACAAAATAACAGTAAGCAAATGCCCGGAGTAGTGATACTGCCACAGGTGGAAGAAATGTACGGCGAAAATGCTATACAAGCGCATATTTTGCGCCGTGTATATACCACCATCAGAATAGACAACGGCGAGAACGAGGAACATACAACAGGCATTGCGATTGCTTTCCACCAAGACGGCGTACAACTCGGTTTCGGGGCATTGGTGAAGATATGCCACAACCAAACTATTTTGGGCAGCGACAGGGTTGTGCAGAACTTCGGCAGCCGTGCGGTGAGCAATGACGATATGTTTGCAAGCGTTCAAAATTGGTTGGAAAACTTTTTTGAGTACCGAGAACAAGACGAGCGTGTTATCAGGCAAATGCAGTCGATGCCATTTGACAGGAACGACAGTTTTAAATTAATCGGATTGCTCACTTCTTTGCGTGTAGCGCACGACAGCAGAAGTGCGGAGTTAAGGGCTAATGCTGAAAGTATTGCTAAAAATTACCCGCTAAATCAGGCGCAAATTTCTGATTTTACAGAGCGGATTATGTTAAAGTTTCTCGATAACGAAGTATTGACTTTGTGGGATATTCATAATCTTGCCACAGACTTGTATAAACCGCAATTAATGGAAATTCCTAATCTTTTGCCTCAAAATTTGGCGTTAATGGAGTTGTTTAACAATACATACTTATTACAATGAGCAGAGGAATAACACCCGAAGAAGAACTGCAATTTTGGCTTGATTATGAAAAAACTTTTGCAGAAATATTTCCCGAAGGATACGAAAAAATGGGTTATAAGTAAAAAAATGCAATTCTAAAAAACTGTCGAAAGCCTATTGTTAATTAATTTAACAATAGGCTTTTTTGCGCGGACTACTTTTTGCAAGCCCGCAAAAAGTAGCAAAAAGGGGCATTGCCGAAGGATTTTTTTTGTTGTTTCTACACAATAGAATTGTGATTGTTCTACATTCCTACCAATCTGCTGCCGCCGCCGCGTTTGCTTACTATGTTTCGGCGTTCGCGCGTCATCAGTCCGTATTTAAGGCTGTCGCTCGGATTGGTACTTTCGTAACGCAGACGGGCAACAGGGAGTTTCTCGCTACTCTTATCTTTGGTGATGTATTCTGCGCCTTTGGCATTGGTAACTTTTTTCGTTTTTGCGATTTCGAGGCTGCATTTCAGGGGCTTACAATGATAAGCATCTATCGAGACACGAGGCAGGCGAGGATTATTGCCGCTGAAAATTTCCTGCATAAAGTAGTATTCTTCCTGCTGCCCGATGATGCCTTGATTGAGTGAGCCGAGCCGAACGCACCAACCGGTGCGCTGTCCTTTTTTTGGACCGCGCTGATAGATTTCTATTTTGTTTTTAAGGTCGGAAATGATGTCTTTTCCGCTATTTTTGAAATTATTGCCGGCGCGGTCGTAATACATTACCAATTCCTTTTTCTGCATCGGCTCGAAGTAACGCAAAAAGCGTTCTGCCAAGTCATCAATGCTTTCGGGAGAAATGGCGTCGAGAAATTTGAGAAAACGCAACTCATTTTTCGCCACGTCTTCCTGCATTATGCTCATTGAGTTCATATTGCCGAAGTCAAGCCCACACTGCAATTCTTGGTCAAGTTTCAGATAGCGCAATATTCGGCAATCTTCAGCATCGCGCAAGCCGAAATATTCGCTCCAATAATCGTCCGTACCATCATAATAGAAGTGCTGTTCTCCCAAATTACAATAAAAACGGTCGCCGCCGGCAATGGAAGGAAGCAATGAAAAAATGGCGGTATTGATGTCGCCCAAATCGCTTTCCATCGCATCGCGGACATATTCGGGAGTAAGTATGTCAATGTTCACATAACTCGAAGCCACACAGTAAAAAGTATGAAAATCGGGCAACAGTCGCATTCCTGCACAACGACTGAGCCAACGTTCATAAATCCGCGCTTTGGATATGATTTCCTGCTTATTTTCGCGCTCTTTGGCGGCAAGCAGTTCTATCTTACATTCATTCAATACAAATGCCGCCTGTGCCAAATTATGAATGGCATTTACATTCATTTTTTTGCCCTGCTTGAGTATCCAGTCGTATTCACCAATGTGCCGCGTGTCCGGCATATCGGTAGTGAAGGTGTCGCCGCGATAAAATACACTGTCGCCATACAATTCCCTGTAGCCGCGCACGGCTTTTTTCAAGTTGGCAATTTTTTCGTCTTTGAAATATTTGACTTCATCGCCTATCAGATGCACGTATGAATTACCCGCGCCCGATGCCGGGCGGTCGAGGCTCACAAAGGTTACGTTCAAGCCGGTAAAGAAAATCATTTTACGCTTGTAACTCACTATTTTGTTCACCGGTTTCCAGAAGTGCGGGCGCAGCCAGTCGGGCAGTTCCGCTTTTTCTGCCTCCGTATATTCGGGCGGGGCTTTGTCGATAACATAATGAATGCCTTCGCGAAAACCGATGCGTTCTAAACCTGCTACTACGGTATTGAGTATGTTTGCCTGTAGGTCGGTAAAAGTATCGGCAACCCAACATATCGGTGCGCCGGGCATATCATACACCATCTCCACAAGACGGTTTACCTGAAAATCGGTAGTCTTGGCAGAGCCGCGACCGGCTATCAGGTAAAAGTTCTTTGTATTCAGCATCGCGCTCAACTGGGCGAGCCAATTACTGAATTTCTTATCATAACTTTCGCTGTTAATATCAATCTTTCTGCGGCTGCTCATTGAGGTATTCTTTAAACGGTACATCTTCTATCAGCGTATCGTATCTGAAACGCCGTTTATTCATTTCGGGCAAAGGCAGCGCATCTATCTGTGCTGCCAACTGATTACGGTCAGTATCACCTAAACCTACCTGTTTAGGCTCCAATGTCAAGACAAGTACCTGTTTTCGGTATGTATCCCTTTCGAGCGGCTGTACGTCTTCTTTGTCTAAGCCACGCAGTTTGGCTGCCTGTACGGTCAAATTACCGGCTACTTCAAAATCTTTGCTTGATTTGGCGATACGGCGGCAGGTAATAGCCATTTCTTCGAGCATTTCGGCATATTTATTACGAAGGGCTTTGCGATTAATGTTTTTGTCGGCATAAAACAGATTGGTAGCCTCGTCCATCAGCGACCGCGCCCGGGCATAACTCAGTTCAAAAGGCTTCTTTTGAAGCAATTTTAAAGTATTGCGACTGCCGTAATTGCGCGAAAAACTGTCTATAAGTCGCAAAGTTTCCAAATACAACGCCTCATTGTTCGACAGTTCCGCCGATGCGCCGCCGGTGAGAAAATCCTGCAACTTCAAAAAAGTATCGCGCTTGTCTATAGCACCGAAAATATCGAGTTTTGAAATCTCAAAATTTTTGTCGCGATGTATTTTGTCGAGCCGTTCGCCCGCAGTCGTATTGCCGCCGCTTGCGCTGGTCAATAAGTTCATTTGTTCCCGGGCAGCATATATCAACTGCCCGCGCCGGAAGTAATAAGAAAATTCGCTGTCTTTGTCATCAAGCACTATTTGAATATATTTCTTATCAATATCGAAATACATCGCAATTTCCTCTACTGTGTAGCGTAAAGCACCTAATTGCTCAATACTTTCCGTATCAAGTTTGCGTTCGCACTTTCCTTCATATATAATAATGAATGAGGTTTTAGCATCCGGTAAGGCATTGTCTTCTGAATTCATACACTTTTTTGTTATTGGTAAAAATATAGTTTTCGTAGCGGCTATTGTCGCTTAAATTACCGCTGCCTTCTATTACGAAGTAATTGCCGGCGGCTTCAATACACATCACTTTGCTGTGATTCCACTCGTAAATAATGTGCCAGCCGCGCTGTTCGGCTTGCATTTCAAGCAAATTAGTTACTTTGGTATTGCGCACCTTCACGGTATCGCTGATAAAAATGGTTACATCGCGCAAACTGCCTGCATCGTGCCATTTGGCAAGCGAATTGACAATACGCTCATTGATGGCGTAAGTGCTGAATGTAAGCCGCTGAATTGCGCCCACATATTTGATAATGTAAAGCATAAAAGTAACGGCGTTAAACTGGTTTTGTGTCCAAAGAAAATAAATATCGCCCGCAGCGGGATACTCGCCCATCAGGTCTTTGATGCTTTCTATTTTCTTGAAATGAATACCCTCGTATTTTTCCACCAATGCAGCACTGCGATTAATTTCCGTAACTTCCGTAACTTCTTTACGGTTACTGAGCGAAGTCGAAGTAATTTCATCGAAACTGAATAATGCCATCTTACAAGCCCTCTATTATTTTATCCGTTTCAGCCAGCAGGAACTCGGCTTCGCGCAATCGCCGTTCGCGTTCCGCAAGCAAATGGGGTTTATCAGCCTTTTTGATTTCATATTTAATCCGGTTTATTTTACCGATAATATTTTCGCGCCTTTTGAAAATATCTTTCGCACTTGACTTGCGCAGTTCCTGCAGCCGTTTCATTTCATCGAAAATACGATGTTTGCCCAGCACACGGCGCATTTCTCCATAGTAGCGCAATTCATCGAAACAAGCATCGTTTTCAATCCAATTATCCACAATGGTACGCGCCATCGCGGCACACTCATTCACATCTTTGCAGTCAATAAGCCGCTGATGAGCGACAACGGCATTGCGATATGCCGTAATTTTGTCCGCTGCGAGTATTTTCAGTTCCGGCGGACAAGCGGGGTCGGATAAAAACGGAAACTGCTCGCGGAATTTGGGCGCAGCGGGTGTAGCCTCAATGGTAACAGGGCGTATAACTTCCTGCGGTTTTACCACTACAATGCTGTCTTCGCTCACGCCGGCAATGCGCAACAGGGCGCGAACGGCAATGCCGCTATTTACTTCCTTATTGCGACTGACAAGCCGACCCGCAGGTGTATTGCCCCGCAAATTTAAAAAAAGCCGGATGCCTTCTTTTATCTTGGCTCCGGCTTTTATCCATTCTTGTACAAGTTCCTTTTCCGTCATTCGAGCAGTTTTTTGATTGCCAAATAACCTTCATTTTTCAGCGAAAGAAACTTCGATTCTTTCAATGCTCTGCGTACAACAGGCATATCAGGATTACGCCGCCAAATACGAGTAGCATATTTTCCATTGCGGAAATCTACCGGAACAGGCTTCACATCTTTATTGAAAAAATTCAGATAAAGCGAAATAACCTTTGTCGGATATGTTTGAGGGTTAAACTCCTCAAAAAGTTCCGTAACCTTGGTTTTTTCCAGTACCACAGGCAAACCCGTTTCGTAGTTATACACATCGGTAAAACCTTTCTTTTTCAACTGCTGCGTAACTGCAAGTTCGGAAATATTTTTCAAACAGATAACTTGCTGTTTTGACAATGCCGTGCCTAAACAATGCAAGCCTTGCAAATCTTCTTCCGTAATTTCCAAATTTGGAAAGGCAGCAACGGGCGACAAGATGAAACGTTCCGGCACTTCATCATCGGCAACAATAGCAGCCAACAGATTTGCCAAATTCACATCAACATCATTTGCGCCGTCAAATGGAATACTCGGAATATCACCATATTTACCGCCGATAATCAACAGCCTGTCGGCATTTTGGTCAGCAAAATTTTCGCGCCATTTGTCAATGGCGAGTTGCACCAGTTCCGCACTTTCAGTGCCATTCACCAATAGCACTACTACGATGTCGTGCGGAACTCCTTGCGGTAACGTGTCGGTAACGGTTTTGGGCACTCCGGTTACGGTCGTTTCCGTATCGGGAACGATTTCTGTAGTTTCTGTTACGGTCGTTTCCGTACCGGGAACGATTTCTGTATTTTCGGGAACGGTCGTTTCCGTTCCGTTAACTTCCGTAGTTTGTTTTTTCTTAGCCATAATTTTTCAATGTTTTTTTACGCTCCTTCTACATCTTCGGCATCGTCTTCAAAATCGAAATCAATAGCACCAAAATAGTGCATTGACGGATATTTGTAGCGATTTGTCTGTTTGAAAGTCGATGTACGCTGTACAGCCTCATTGTTATCCTGTGCTTCAAGCGAGAGTGCCATCGGCGCACAGGGCGCACCGTGCAAACGGGTAGCCGTTCCATCTTCGCAGCCAAGAGTGATAACTACCAAATCTTCATTCAGCAGCGCATGTAAAGTAGCGACCGTATATTGTTTGTCGCCCGGAATAATACCGACTACATTGGCAATGTATCCTGTTGCAGGATAATCACCATCTAATGTGTCATTTCTGCTCAAACTTTGTTGAGTAACATACAAGCCGATTGCTTTTGCACCTGCTTTTAAGACCAAATTACCGGTAACACCGGTAGCAGAAGAAATGTCGTCATCGGCACGTGCAGGATATGTAGCAATATCATCTACCTTGATGACTATCAAGTTAGGATTTTTGGGCAATGGAGCAGAATTGCCGGTGTATGCTTTTTTAATTGTTTTTACTACCATAATTGTAATTTTTAAAATTGTTATTTAATGAAATGTAGGAGTCGATACTTCGACTTCGCTCAGTAACCGAACTCCTACATCTTTTTTTTACGCACCTGTTTCAACTTCAATCGTTCCGACAACAGTAGCAGAGGCAGCACCAAGAGCACCGGCAACAGTGAGAGTGTAACCGTAATTACCTTCTGCAGTAGGAGTACCGGAGATAATCACCATATTGTCAGCAATATCTACCGTCAAGCCTGCGGGTGCAGTGTCTGCGGCAGTTCCTGTCCAAGCAACAGATGCCGATGCACCTTTGAACTTGTAGATGATGTTTTCGATGGCTACGCCTTCAGCTACCGACTGTGTCTCGCTTGCTTCGGAAGAAAGAATATTGATAACAGCATTTTCTTGAACGCGCGGAACTTGGTAAGAATCTTTATCTCCCCATACGCCGGAAATAACCGCTTTCGGATTGTAGCCATCAGGTACGGCTGCGAATACGGCATTGCCAACAGCAAAACCACCGGAGAGAGAGAACTCGCCTACAATCAATACATCGTAAGCAGTTTCTACCACATTGCTAATCACAAACGGAGCCTCTTTTTTCCATTTGAGTTTCAACTTGTTTTCTTCCGGAGTTGCAAACAAAATCGGCGATTTGTACATACCCTGCAAAGGTTTCAACACCTTATTGGAAAAGTCAATCACGTCTTTGCCGAAGTTCGGGTCTTCAATGCCTGCGCCTGCACCCCAAACAAGTTTGAAGTTCCGTTTGTACAATTTGTACACATCGAGCGAGCAATGTATTTTTTCAATCGGATAAAATTCCGAAACAAAATCAACGAAATCCGCAATGTAATCCAAAAATTCTTCGGGCTGCAATGCTTTGAGTTCTGCAAGGGTTTTTGCATTATTAAAATAATGAATACCCGATTCGGCATTCGTTTTGTTGTCCACCAAAATGGTTTCGATGCCGTCCATTGAGTCTTCAGGCTTTCCGCCTTGAGTAACTTTTTTGTTTTCATCAATAAGTGTTTCCACAAATTTGCCTTTGAAGAATGCGCGATTTTCAATGTCGCGAAGCAACTGCGGGAAAATCAAATTTTCGAGCGCATATTTTACAATCGGGTGCTGCTCGGGCGACAAACCTTCTTCGTACAAGAATGAAGCATAACTGTCTAAAACAGATGCAGGCTTGATGGCTACATTTATTTTATGACGGTAATTCCTGATGCGGATAGGATTGAATTTAATTCCTCCCTGCGGTGTCCATTCGGGAATAAATGATTGCATTACCGAAGTAACCAATGCTTCACCGGCACGGTATTCGTTTTCGGCAAGTTGAGTGCGGAACTCCGATGCAGAAGTAAATCCGCCAAGCAACTGACTGTACAAATCAATTTGAATTTGATTGCCGTTTTGTCCCAAATAGGACCCAAACTCGCGTTTCAAATCTGCCACATCAATATTTGAGCCTTCAGCCAATATCGGAAATCCGCGCTCGGCTGCCTGTCTGATTGCCGCATAATGCGAGGCAGTCATATTCACTTTCATAATCGTATCTCCTTTTTCAAATTTCACTCTTTTTCCGAAAAACCCGGTGCTGCCACCTGTAGGAGGAGGTAATTCTTCGTCTTTGGCAGCAAGCAGTTTCAGAGCCTGGTCTTTGCTTGCCAAAGTTTTTTCGAGTTCTACTTTTTCATTTTCAAGTTTGGTTTTTTCCAAAGCCAATGCTTTGTTTTTTTCTGCTTCCGCAAATAACTGTTTTTGCAGTTCCTCGCCGAAATGCTCCTTCATCACAGCGTACAGTTCTTTTCCATCGTCAGCAGAGGCTTCTACACCTTTGTTTTCGATTTCCAACAACTTTGTGCGAAATTTTTCGCCATAATTGGCATCAATTTTCGCAATTTCTTCCGCAGTAAGAACTACCTGATTTTTTTCATCTCTTGCAAATTTATCAATTCCCAAAAGAGAAAGAACCATCGTACCTATTGCGCTAATTGTTAATTTGGTCATAATTGTAAAATAGTTTTAAGTTATTAATAATAATTTATTTAAGTCATTCATATTAAGGTAACTGAGCGTAGTCGAAGTTATGCTAATTCCAGTACCAATTGTACCGCTTTATTCAAATCGCCGAAATCGTCAATAAGCCCAACAGCAAGCGCATCTTTTGCAAAAAATGTTTTTCCGTTCAATATACCCGGCGTATCTGCTTTCAGGCGTGCACCGCGAGCCGCTTTCACATCGGCTTGAAATTTTTGAGCCAATGGCGATAACATTTCTGTTTTGATGGCTGTATAATCTCCTTTCAATGCCTGCTCAAATGCTGTATTTTTATCACTGCTTTCGTCAGCCTTAATGCGATGGTGAACGTAACCTGCTTTTTCAAGAATAGGCATTGAATCAATAAAATCCAGCATTGTGCCGATAGAGCCGAAATCAGAAGAAATATCGTTTTCAGCCAAAATCAAATCTGTTTTAATAGCAGCATAGTAACCTGCGCTGTAGCAATAGTCGCAAACAGATACAACAGGTTTTCCCTGTTTTGCGAAGTAGTCAATACCTCTGTGTATTGGCGCAATACTGCCTACCTCACCGCCCGGACTGTCAATATGCAGTACCATACCCACAACATTTGGCTGTGCAGCGGCTGCTTGCATAAACATTTCTATTTCTTCGGTACCGTAACTGCACCAAGTGCCGTCTTTCATCATCGTGCCTTTCAGCGGAAAAATAGCAACAGAATTTTTTGGAATTTCAGAAAAGTTTTTGCGAATACCCCAGATGACTTGTCCGTTGCCGGCTTGCATCACATAGTCCGGACGGTTACTGAGCAACGGTTGCTCAACCGAAAAAGGGGATTGTTTGTTCAGCATATTGGCAATTAATTCCGAATGCGCAGCAACATACTGCGGAGCAATAAACCATTGCCCGCGCATCAGCGCATTTGCCAAAAGAAACTGCCAATTACTGTGTAGGGAAGATGTCATAATTGTATCACAAAAAAATTATGATACAATATTATATATAGAAAAATGAAAAATAAGGACAAAATAATGGTCATTGAGCGATGGTTGCTGAGCGTAGTCGAAGTAAGTCGAAACGCGGTTATTGAGCGAAGTCGAAATACGGTTATTGAGCGAAGTCGAAATACGGCTTATAAATCGTTTGGCACTCAAATTCCACACCGGCAGACTCCAAATTTTCGCTACTACGCATTTCGGCAGGAAAATCACTGCTACCTACTTGTATAGAACGACCATCTGACAATGTACATTCAACAATCAAAGGCTGCTGTTCATAAACAGCCTCTTGCTGTAAATCAGTTTTCACCGTACAGGTATATACTACGCCGCCGTCTGTCAGTTCGTCTTTTATTTCGAGTGTAGAAGTATGAATGATGTCAAGTTCTACCCATTGGTTACTGAGCGAAGCCGAAGTATCGCTTTCCGGGAAATAAGCAAGTCGGTATCGAATACGGCACAAGTTTTTAAGTAAATTCATAGTTTTAATATTTATTAGTACGCGATTTTACCCCTAAAAAAGGGAAAATCACATATTTTTTTTTTAATATTCTGTTATACAGTCGTTTATTTCTTTTTTAATAGAATTTGATATGTTTTTCGTCAAATATTTCGCTTTATTTTGCAATATATTTCGGATTTTTTCCAAGTTTTTCTCTTCTTCACGAAACACTCGTTTTTTTATCCTGTCGTTTTTTATATCTACCAAATTGCGGCTGATGATGTACGCATTAATAATATCCTTTTGCATAAATCCTTGTGCTTTGCCCGTGAGGTAATACTGCTTAAAGTCAATATTGCTTTCTGCCAACAGTGCATTATTCAGCCTTTGGGTGTCGAAACTGTCAAAATAAATATAGTATCGTTCCGCATTAGAAGCAATATTCAGGCTTTTCGGCAAAATAAAATTGGCGCAATATTGACCGGCTTGATATGGAACAGGGAATGCCGACCGCTTAAAGTGCGAGCACAGTAGCCGACCGAAATCGCTCGTTTGCGAAACAACGAACCTATCATCGCGCTTTTCAAACAAGTATTCCAAGTAATGGAACAGATACTCATTCCTTATATTCAGTTTTATTTCCATCGTTTTTTTTTGATAATATTGACAGTAAAGTTACTGATAAATATGCTGTTATATGATGATTTGATTTAAAAAAAATCATTCGTTTTTTTTGAAAAATAATTTCAAAAACTTATCTGTCTGAAAAATCGAATATTTTTTGTGCAAATGCGTACCGCTTTATTTTTCAAAATATTTTTCATTATTTTTTTTCACTCTATATATATGCCTTTTTTTTCGCCCAACAGTCCAACAGACCAACATAGTTATTTTGATAAATGTTATTATCTTGATTTTCAATTTTTTAAAAAATAAAAATCTTCTATTTCCTGTTGGTCTCAGGAAATCGCCCAACCAACAAAGCGACCAACAGCGAAACCAACAAAATTTTTCCCAACCAACAAAACCAACCTAAAACCAACGCCGACCAACAGACCAACAACTAACCAACAAAAACTTTTTCAGCCCTATTATATATATATTATTGATTATCAATATATTATCTTATTATTATACAGCCCTAAAATTCGTTTGTTGGACTGTTGGACTGTTGGACACGCTTTTTCAAAAAAAATCACTCAAAAACATTTTATTAATATCATTCCTTTTTTATCCTTGGGGGGTGCGGGGGGCGCAAAAAAAATGTTTTTAAAAAGGTATATCAGGATTGACATACTCAGTAGGCTGTGATGCCGCTGCACCTGCCTCGCTGTTAGATTGTTCTTCTGCTGTTGTAGGCTCTTCTGTTTTCTGTTCCAAATCAATATCGGTCAGTTTCACCAGTTCGTCATAATTGACAACAAACGCGCTGGTAAGTGCTGACTTCGTAATAAGCCTGTTGGTAACGGTATTGTCGATAATGCCGCGCTCGCTTGCTGTTACTTCCTGCCATTTGAAACGGCAGCCTTTTTGAAAACCGATATATGCCGGATACGATTTCAGGTTTTCGGTCAGCGTGCGTAAATTCAGGCAGTCCTTTTGATTGGGGGAATATTTAAAATACGCCGTATGCACATTGGTCAGTTGCAAGTACAGCAGTTTCGTTGTATGCTCAAAGACAATAATTTTCTTATCGCCTGTGGCGTCTTCTACCGAAATGTTGTTCACCGCCTCAATTTTGAAATCGCGCCCGGAAACAATGTTTTTGTTCGACAGCAGCGAAACAAGGTTATTGAAGAACACACCCAGCCGGTTGCTCTGGCTGATTTGCGCCGCCATTTCGATAATTTTTTCTTTGGCAATACCGAAAAACTCGCGGTAAGTAAACGGCAACTTCAAATGCGGCGCGTGCTGTTCGAGCAGTTTGCAGGCGGCAAGCACGATGCTGACGGTATTCAGAAGTCGCGTTTGTCCTTCCTGCGAGCCGTGCGAGAGTTTGATGGCGTCTTTCATCTCGTTCATACATTCGCGGAACAAGCGGGGATATTCTCTCTCGAATAGTTCGCGCAGTTTCAGCACTTCGAGTAGAATGTTACACAGCCCGATGCGCTCGTGCCGTTTCAGACGTTCAAAGATTTCGGTTTCTTCCTTTTTCCAGTCGCTTTTGGTTGGCACGGCGCACACGATACAGCGGTTATACAGCGAGCCGTCGTCTTTGCTTGGGGCTTCCTGTCCGAGCAAAATAGGAACGGCATTGATTTTTGAAAAATCCATTTCTTTGGAAGTAATATTTTTCATCTTTTGCCGTCCTACGCGGTCATAGGTAGCGGCTTTAAGCATTTGAAACTTCTGGTCGTCAATTTCGCGGTCATTATACTCGTCAAGCACCACCGGCACATCTTTGTAGCGTTCCATCACGGCTGAGAGCGCGGCAAACGAACCGCTGTTAAGATTGGTAAGTTGCTGGTCAAGATGCACAAACAGGGAACGAATACTGACAGCCACCTGCGATTTTCCGCTACTGGTAGGACCGATAAAGAAAAGCGAAGTCAAGTGATTGTTCACCGGAAAGATAACGGAGGCGTGAGCGGAAATGATTCCAAATAAAACCGCCCACTTGCCGTTATCATTTATCTTATATACCTCATTCATCAGCGCAGCCCACTCGCCGAAATCTATTTTGTCCGCAGCGGGTATTTCCCTGTAAGAAATGCGTCTGTCCTGTTCGTACTGGCTGTTGCTGCTACCGGCAAAAATTTTGCTTGCCGCCGGGCTGTACAGGTTTTCGCCGTCATAGTTGGCGATGCCGAGTTCGTCTGTATAGATTACTTTGTATTCGCCATCTACTTTACCAAAAATGGCATTACTAAACGCAAATACCGGCTCACGTATGTCTTTGGTTTGGAAGGTGCCGAGTTCGGTAAGTTCCAAACATTTCGGGAAATCAGTTGCGATGCTGCGCACGATGGCGTCCATATGGCGCGAAGTTCCGTTAAAGTAAAACCCGCCCTGCTTCCAACCGATTTTGCGGAAAGCAGTTAGGTTTATAAAGCCGTCTATTGGCACTTCCGTAAACACGGGATAGGGATATTTCGAGCGGTCAATATGATTGAGTTCTACGATGCGCTTGTTATTTTCGTCAATGTCGCTGTAAATGTGGAAAAGCGGCGTGATGTGGAAATTGCTGATATACTCAAATCCACCCTCTTTTTTGAATCGATAGCAAACTTTTCTACCCTCTTTATCCTGTACAGGATAAAAGCCAAAAATGTTGAGAAACTGCGTATCTACATATTCCGGTATTTCATCAGCACCTAAATTGACATCAATGTTTGCGTAAGATGCCGTTTCTATTTTGGCACGGATTTTTGATTTTTGCTCTTCGAGGAAAGGCTTTAAATACTGTGTGAATTCCGTTTTTTTAAATCCAAGCATTTTTGCCCACTTGTCCACTTCGAGTACATAAGTTGAATTGTCTTCGAGGGCTATCATTCGGGCGGCATTGTCGCAAAATATTTTTTTTGAGGTGGGTTTTGTTTCAATGTAAAATGCCTGTATTTTCAGGTAAATTTCAATGAAATTCTTTTCGATATAAGAATCTCCTATATCTGTAAAAATAACTTTAATACCATTTTTTTGTAGATTTTCGAGGGTTTGAATTACAGTGCTGGGATTATTTTCTTTGTCGTAAAGAAAACAGGTGTATTCCACGCTTATCTCTGCAAATCTCAATATACACTCAAATTCTTTTGCCACCAGCCGCAACTCTTGTATATCGGTCGGAGTGAGGTCACCATTGAGCCAAATAATCGGCTTTACATACACATTATTTATAAAGTAATCACTATCAAACGTTAATTCGGCTCTTTTGTTTGTATCTTTTAGCAGTTCCTTTGCCTCTTCGATGCCTGCCATTGTCTTTTGTTTAAGCACTTCCACCGGCGGCAGTTTTACCTGCGACACAAGTTTTTTGAGATTAACGCGGTCGGCTTGGTAGGTTTTGGCGATATGGTCGATGGCGTATGTTTTCACTGCCTGTTCGGGTATCAGGGCAATGCTTTCGGCTACCTGTTTGAGTGCATCGGCTTTGCGGTCAAAATCGCCGGCGGCGGTAGCCATCAGTTCCTTGTACTTGAAATCAATGCCTTTCAGTTCGAGGGCTTTCAGTTCGTCAACCGTATGCGCTTTCAGAAAACTGTCGGGGTCTTCGCCCGCAGGCAGTTTGCACACGTCCACCGAAAAGCCCTCTGATAAAAGAATATTCATTGTTTTAAAACAGGCGGCAAGTCCCGCCGTGTCGCCGTCATACACAAGTGTAACGGTATGTGTGTAGCGCGAGAGCAGCCGCGCCTGTTCGGCAGTGAATGCAGTTCCACTGCCCGCGATGGTGTTCCGCAGTCCGGCTTGATACATCGCAATACAGTCAAATTGCCCCTCAACTACAAAGGCGCGGTCTTCGCGCACAATGTCTGCCTTTGCCTGATGCAAGCCGAAAAGCACCCTGCCTTTTCTAAACACTTCCGTGTCCGGCGAATTCAGGTATTTTGGATATTTACATTCTTTGTCCCACTGGATAGCCCTGCCGGTGAATCCGATTACTTGTCCGCTGACGGACAGGTAGGGAAACACGATGCGGTCGCGGAACTTGTCGCGCACCTCGCCGTGTTCGTAAGTAACGGTCAAGCCTGCGCTTTCCATAGTTTCCGGTCGGAAGGCTTTTTGTCGGGCGTGTTCGGTGAGCGACTGCCCATCTGTAATAGACTGCATACCGCTCGGAGCATAGCCCGCGCCAAAGTGCTGCAAAACTTCGGCAGATATTCCGCGCCCGCGCAGGTAGTTTTGCGCCCGCTCGGCAGCGAGGTTTCCGGCAAAGAATTTTTGCGCATCGGTAAGCACGATGCCGATACTTTCGAGGCGTTGCAGGCGGGTGCGTTCTTCATCGGTCATTTCCTGTTGCGGAATTTCGATGCTGTACTTTTTCCCAAGGATATGCACCGCTTCGGAAAAACTGCAATGTTCGTGTTCTTTGACGAAGTCAATTACATTGCCGCCTTTTCCACAGCCGAAACATTTGTAGATGCCCTTTGCCGGCGACACTTTGAAAGAGGCTGTTTTTTCCGAGTGAAACGGACAGCAGCCTTCCCAAGTAGCACCGCGCTTGTGAATAGTAGTATAGTCGGCAACGACCTCTTCTATCTTTACCTTTGAAAATATTTCGTCTATTACATTTTTGGAAATCATTTTTTTTTTTTTGAAAAATTCGATTTGCAAATTTATAAATCGAATTTCTTGTGTAAAAAGACTATATCTGCAGATTTCGTCTGTTCATATTTTATAATCTTGTTTTTTGATATAAAATTCAGTATCAGTATAAAAGAAATCAATCGGAAACTTACAATCTATCATCAGTAGCCACGCCATTTTCACAAACAGTTCGCGGCGTTCCGCACTCACCACCCGCTCGTCTAAAATATTCAAACGGCTGCCCTCAGGCATATCCAGCAAAGTTTTGGAAAGCCTGCTCATATACTGCTTGATAAACTCCCAGCCAAGACTGTCTTTCACCGCTTTGCACCACGAATGATTTTCCGGTATCATTGCTTTGTAATCTGCTGCTTTCATTCCGGGAATAAACTTAATTGACGACATTCTATTAACTCATCATTTGACAAACATAGCACCGCATTCAACTTCAGCAGTTCATCGTTTGTTATCTTGCATTGTCCTTTCAATATTGCCTGAAAACGTTTTTGCGTCATACTTATTAGATTATAAAAATCTCTCGTGGGACGAAACCATCGGTAGTTCACAAATCGCATATTTAACGCTTTCAATAGAATATTTCTGTCCTCGCAGATATGCGCCGACCTTCCCCGCTGCTTTTGATGCAGATGCAAATTCACGGCACGACTACCACGTTTGAGGTTATTACACAGTTCTTCAAAAGGTATTGTATTTATATTATCATATAAATAATCCTCTTCTGCTTTTGTCCAAGTGCGTTTTTTATTGATTTTTAATTTCGTCATCTCATTGATTTTTATGAAAAATAATAAGTCCTACCACTGCCACTACCAAAACGTTGCTGTTTGATAGTCACCAAAAATGGAAATTCCGTTTTTGGAATTTGCGACAATACTTGCTTAATTGGTGTGGCATTTGTAAAAAACTTTCGTTCTGCGCCCTCAAACTTTATCTTTACTACACATCTATCCTCGCCATGTTTGGTTTTTACACCTGCCTCAAAATCAATCACCTCAATTTCACAATTAACTAAATCGGAAACAGATATAACAGGCACAGGAAACACTTGTTTATCGTCAAGTGCGTTAGATATCCCAAGTTCAGAAAATTTCTTCATATTTATTTTTTTGAGTAAATGTTTTGAATTGCAGTGACTACTCCAACCGAGATAGGGTGCAATTCGTTTCTTATATTCTTTTGGTGTTAGGTCCTTTTTATTCAACTTTGCCACACGCCTGCAAAAATTCTTTTTGATGGATTTCCTCATTCGTATGTGTGTATGGTAGAAAACATAGCCTACAAAATCAATTCCGCGTTTTTCTACAGGGAAAATCTGATAATTCCCTTTCATTTGCAAGTTCAAAAATTCCATCAAATAGTGATTTATTTCTGCCAATAATGCGTGTAAATACGCTTTATCGGCAGCCAAAATAACAATGTCGTCAGCATAACGGTAGTAATATTTCACTTGCATTTCCTCTTTTAACCAATGGTCAAAGTAGGATAGATACAGATTTGCAAAAAATTGAGATAAGTAATTACCAATCGGAACACCGGGAGCAGAGTCAATAATGCCATCAAGCAAGTAGAGCAACTGCATATCTTTTATTTTTTTGCGCACAATGGTTTTTAAAATATCGTGGTCAATGCTCGGATAAAACTTTCTGATGTCTAATTTCAAGCAATAGTGCGTATTTTCTACATCTTTCAAACCTTTTTTCAAGTGTTTCAATGCGCCGTGTATGCCCCTGCCTTTGATGCACGAATACGTCTGCGAAACGAACATTGGTGTCCAAATAGGCTCTAAAATATTCATAATGGCGTGTTGCACTACCCTGTCGCGGAACGGCAAACGGTAAATCAAACGTTCTTTCGGCTCAAAAATGGTAAATATTTCATATTCAGAAGTTCTGTAAGTGCCATTAAGCAGTTCGTTTTGAATTTGAGCAAGGTTTCCATTCAAATTCTTTTCAAACATCAGAACGCCGTATTTCTTTGACTTCCGCAATCGGGCTTTTTCGTAAGCCCGATGCAGATTGTCAAATTCACATATCCGTTCAAATAAGTTATTAACTCGTTTCATTGCTTTGCTTGTTCTAATTGTCGTCTTCGATTACTCTACCAACGCCTTTTGATTTTGTGATTTTTTGCCGAGTGGCAGGGCTTTTGTCTTTATTTCTTGTCCGCATAGGTGAGCGGTGTTACCTGCATTCGCATTCGAGTAGTTGTAATTCGCATAATCGAAAACGAAACCCGAAGGAGCACCACCGCAAAAGACAATCCGCCTTTTTTTCTTTACCCCATAATAATCCCGACGAAAATTTCCGTGAAGTTTTCGCCGCCAAAAATCGCCGCGTTTTTGCTTTCAAAGCAAAGGCGAGCGGCGTAACCCGCAAACGCAAACGAGCAGACGCAATCCGCAAAAACGAAAACGAAACCCGAAGGAGCAGTCTTATCTACTCTGAAAACCGGTATCCACTTTTTTTGGTCGGGGTCTGTCCAATCGGCTTTCCAACCGTCATTGATAGCCTCGGTAATAGCGGTTGCTTTGTAGATGTTTTGGAAAAAACTTCTCTTGTCTTCCGGTACATCGGAAAAACTCAGTACGGCAGGGTTGCCGGTGGCAGCCAATGCTTCTTCAACTGATTCAATTTCTTTCATTTTGATTTTGATTTTATGCCTTTCGGCGGTTATTATTTAATAAATTTCGTGTACAGTTCTATAAATTGTTTGCCTGCGTATGTCGCTATATTGCCGTCTTTAAAGCAAAGGCGAGCGGCGGTACCCGCACTCGCATACGAGAAGTAGCAACCCGCACAAACGAAAACGAAACCCGAAGGAGCAAGATTGTCTATTCTAAAAATGGGAATATGCTTTTCTTGTTTGCTGTCTGTCCAATCGGCTTTCCAACCTTCGTTCAACGCGGTTGTAATGGTTTTGAGTTTTCGGTAAGTGATTTCGTCATCTAAAAAGCCTTTGGCTATCAAATCACTTTCGTTAATGGGTGCTTCGCCGATTTCAGCACAAGCATCTTCATAAGTTTTCACACGGTCAGTAATTTTGCCTATTTTTATCCGACCGCCTTTTAACGGAACTTCTATGATTGGCAAATTGAATGAACGGTATAAATCAACCTCTTCTTTGACGCCGGCTTTTATTTCACCGATGACAAAGACATCTGCTTTCAATTCAGAGCCGATTTTAGCCATTTCTTTGCGCAGTACTCCACCATTGTACATATTAAGTTTAAGTGGAAAATGCTCGTCGAAAAAGTCATTTACTTCCATCGAAAAGCCTTTTTCTTCGATTTCTTTTCTGGGCATAAAGCCGTGAATTAGCATCGCATCTTCGTGCAAATTCTTTTTGATTTCCAAAATGCGTTCTTTTATTTCGGAAAATTCTTGCCCTTTCAGGCTGAATGATAAGATAATTGATTTCATTTTTGATTAGATTTTTATGATTATACATTTATTTTTTCGGACAAAACACGTCAATTGGGTCTTTCCCCTCTACATACGCCCGGATAAGTTTATTCAGATAGTCCGTAATATTTTCCTTATCCTTTTCGGAAAGGCGATTTACTTTCAAATTAATCAACAAACTCGCCTGTCCGAGTTTCCGGTGATAAATGAAGTTATCGACCTCGTAGATAGTCATTTTTTCGATGTAATCTGCCAACTCGGCAGCGCGATGCGGTTGGTCAATAAAGAGCGTGGCTACGCGTCTTTCAAATACAATGTTGTGTGTCATATATTTTATTTTTTAGGATTAAACTCGTCTATATCTACTTCTTCAGAAAGGTCTTTTAAATTTGGATTACCTTCTTCGTAGCAGCATAGCAATGCAATAACATACTGACGCAATCGGTCGAGTGTTTCTTCTAATTTTTCAACAGTGATATTAATTTCCGTTTCACTATTAAAAAGTCCTGTTCCGTCATCTTCGTTAGGCAGAATGCCTGCATTCAGAATTTTTATCAACCTGTGAAGGGTATATGCTGTTTGCTTTCGCAAATTATTTATGTTTACTTCCATAATTTTATTTCCTTTCTATTGGTCTCCAATGGGTAATTTCTCCGTTCAACGGAAAATCAGGAGCAAATCCATCTGAATGTAAACTACCTGTGGAATAGTCATTATCTTTATTTTTCATTAAAATAATAACACCTATTTCCGGCAGTTCGGAATCTACCGAAATCCATTCTTGTGCGGTTTGTATGCCCGCTTGATAAATCCGCATTGCGCGGTCAAAATTCGACTTGTCATCACTGTTGTGATAAGTTGAATTGATATAGGCTTCGCCTGATTGCTTAATCGTTTTCATAATCTTATTTCCTTTCTATTGGTCGCCAATGGGTAACATTTGTCCGATGCGCCCATTTGCCGTTAAATATATAATCCACATCGTGCTGTATGCGCTTTCCGTTGGTGCATTTTATCAGCACATCTTCGTTTTCTTCCGGTAGTTCATCGGCTACCGAAATCCATTGTTGCGCAAAATTTATGCCTTCTAAAAATGCTTTAGTTTCACATTTATTGAAACTTGCGTGATAATCTCTATCTGGTCTATCAATATATGCAACCCTTCCCTCATCTATCGTTTTCATAATCTTATTTTATTTCTATTAATCGCCAATGGGTAATTGGAGTGATTTTACCTGTGTGCCAATTCATATTTCCATCTGCTGTACACAGCGCGACAAATGGGATTCTTGAACTGTCGTTCTTTGCCCAAATATGTACACCGCCCGGCGGTATTTCATCGGCTACCGAAATCCATTCTTGCGCTATTCTTATGGCGAGTATTGCCGAACATCCAATTTCATAATTAATACATCTTTTACAGTCGTCATTTTCATTGCAACCGTGCGCTTTTTTTGCTATATCTTCTATTATTTTCATAATAGTTAAAATATAGAATGTTCAACATATTCAACAGTAATGTCTGTTTCATTATTGTCGTCATCATACACGGTGACAGCAAATGTATCTTCAATAAAATCTGTGAAAGTTTCATCAAGGGCATCTTTCAAATCACTCTCCGAAACTCCCTTCGGAAGGTCTTTTTCGTCGTACTTATAGGTTATGGTAACTTCAATCGTTTTCATTGTTCTTCCTCATTAAAATATTGATAAACAAATTCCGCTACCTGATGCAACACTTCCTCGTTTTCTTCATAGAAAGCGTCAAAACTTTCGAGCAAAACTGATTCTGCGAAAACTGCATCAAATTCTCCTTCGCCTATGCGCTTGTATTTCACAGTCGATTCTTCCGTGTAATAATCGAAAGACAATTCAACATATTGATTAAAAGTATCAACGGCAATTAGTCTGACTTTTTTATCGACAAAAAAGTTAGGGTTTGAGCCATTCTCAATGATGGCTTGTTTGATTTCTTCAAATGCTTTCATAGGTTATTTATTTTTTAGTGATTTGTCAAGTGCAAGATTTTCGGGTTATAACACGCTGCTCTCCATTCCGCACCGTTTGCCTGTGCATCAATGCGCTGGCAGTCGTCGCTTAGACAAGCACGGTAAGGGCAACCTGTATGTGGGTAATTACATTTCATAATCATTGAGTAATTTTTGCAGTTCTATTTTATCAGCCGAAGGCGATTCTTTAAGCAACACTCTTAATTGAGAATAACTCAAATTGCAACTCTTTAAATCAACTGTATAACAGTTGTTTTCCAGATATTCAGCGATTTTATTAAGTTCTTTCAGCGTAAAATAACCATCAATCGCAATCATATATGAAACACTGCCCGGCGATATGTAGAGCCTGAAATTTTTAATGTTAATTATTTCCATTTTTAATAATGATTTTAATTTACTTTTTCCAAGAACTCGCAGGAATAAGCCCCCGAGTATTTATCCAGCCAAACGACTAAACTCCCGCACATCATTTGCGGACCGTGTGTAACGGTAAAAATCGCATCTCCCAGATTTTCTATTTCGACTTCTGCGCCTGTCATTCTCACTATTGTTCCGGGAACAAGTGAAAGTTGGCGGTTTATTTCTTTATCGTTTTTCATTTTAGTCATAATAAGTTTTCAATTAAAATATCAAATGCTTCTTTATTTGGCGGACAATCATCAAAAGGGTGTTCGGTAGAACTGTCCTCGCGTATCTCTTCGATAGCGCAATGCGAACAGAGTTCCTCAGTGTCATCAACCCACCAGCACGAGCCGTGTTTGTCATTATAGCAGGCATTATCCTCTGTGCAAGCACATATTTTGCAAGTTCCTTTCATAATTAATGAACAATGATAGAATTATTAGTTAATGGGATAATACTAAGATAATCGCCGCGCGGCGTATCTATCACGACCTTTAAGCCGCTAACTGTATTGTTGGTTACCTCCCTTGTTTCCGAGATTAAGAATTTGCCTATTCTCAACATCTCGCTATCTTGTAAATTGATTTGTGTAATCATATGATTTTAAATTAAATGATGTCTGTCATCGCTGCAAACCGCTACGATTGAGGCATTGCCAATCTCATTATCTGCAATGAATTTCTTTGCCTCCTTATAGTCGGAAAAAATTTGAACAAAAAAGTAATCTTTCATTACCTGCGGCACTTCGCTGTATAACTCTTCTATTATGATGTATTCCATTGTTTAATCTCCCTCCATTAAAATTTTAGTTGCCGGAAGATTTTCCGAAAATCGGTAAGTTCTGCACAACTTGGTTATGTGCAGTCGGCAAAAATCACAATCGTAATCGGTGCTGACATACACAACACTGTCATCATACAGGCGAACACTTATTTCTTTTTGTCTCGGATACTTGGCATTTAGTTCGGCGGCTTTGGCTTTCAGGTCGGCAACCATAGCATCAAGTCCTAATTTACCATCTATCAGCATTCTGTCGAATGGATAGATATACTCCTGCATCTCGCGCTGTTTCCAATTGCCTGTCGCGAGAATTTGCAGGCTGTGAGTGGCGTATAGTTCCATAGGTTTAATTAATTTTATTGATGTTATTTTTTTTGATAAAACGATAAACAGCATTTTCATCAATACCCATTTTTTTGGCAATTTGACGATAGCCCATTGCTTGATAATTGTCGCAGATGAAGCGATATTCCCCTTCACTAAAAAAGTGCTTGCGCGGGCGGTTCTTTGGCTGCACCTCCATTCCGATTGCTAAAACTCGCCGCCGAATTATCTCATCTGTTGTATGCAATCGATTGGCTATGCGTTTCAGCCCGATTTTTGGATAATTATTTTTAATGAAATCGTCAATTTCCGCATAATTATCTATTATAAAACGCCTTTGGCATACAATTTCAAGTCCTAATTTATGTATTCGCTTTGCAACAGTTGTTCGACTTGCGCCTGTGTTATGCGCAATATCGTACATCGACAGGCGCGGATAATTTTCTTTGATGTAGTCGTCAAGTTCTTCGGTGTAGACAGTCAAACTTTCAGATATACGCTTATTGTGCAAACTTCTGTTTGCCGTCAGGCAATTCAGACGCATATAATTTCCGACTGCCAAGCGCGGAATTTTAAGCGCAATGGCTATTTGCATAATCGTCATTGACAGGTGATTGTCTGCAATGAAACGCTTTTGTTCCTGTGTCCATTCTCTTTTTCTCATTTTCTGCGGAATGATTGAAATACAATGTTCTCGGCGCGTTTCAAATCATTTACTTGCGGATATTCACAGCAGGCAAAATCTTTGAAGGTTATATCTTCGGATTCGCCGTTTTTTACATACCGGTCGAAAATGAAGAACCGATTATTTTCTTTGTGGCTGAAAACGGAAATTTGTTTTTCGGCATCTGTATCGTCTTCATACACAAACACAATATCGCCTTTTTTGAATGTACAGTAGTTTTCCCATTTTTCTTTTTCCTTGCTTGGTGACAATAGGCAGTCAGAGCCGTCAGGAAATATTGAGCCATAGCGAGAATAACGCCTGCCTGTTTCCGCATTGCCAATCGTTATCGGCAGTTCATTTGTAAAATCAATCGCACTGATTTTGGCTTCGCGACCAAGTATGATAGAAAAAACTTTGTCGCCGACAGTGAGAATTTTTGTCAAATCTGTATTTTCCATATCGTTTTAAAATTTATAATATTTTCGTTGGCTGCCGCAATCTACATTTTTTATTTCGCGGTTTTCGTTGAATATTTTCAGGTATTCGTCATAAATGTCTGCTTTTTTCAGATAGAATAAAAATCGTTGCTGCCCGATTTTAATCCCTTTTTCATTCAGTTTTTCAATTACTTGATATTGATACAAATTCTGTTTTGCGCATTCCAGCAGAAACGCTTTGTTTTCTTGCAATTGCCGCATAATGAAATCGGATTTCTCTTTGTGTTTATTATTCCTCTCAACTATTTTCTCTTGATACATCGGTTTTACGTTTTTCTGATAATCTATATCATTGGCAGCGCACCATTTTTCAATTGTATGCCTGTGAACTTTGAATATTCTTGCTATTCCGGCAGGATTAACGCCGGCATTGACATATTTCAGAATATCTTCCTTTTTTCCTTCAAGTTTTAGGTTTCGGCGTTGTTTCCCCATTTTTCTTCCGAATACCACGCCGTCTTTGCGCCTGCGTTCAAGCCCTTCAATTGTTCTTTTCACTATCATTTCGCGTTCAATCTGAGCGGCGATACCAAAGAAGAAAACTGCCATTGTGGCTATTAAATCGCCTTTTTTTATGGTTGTATTATCCTTTACCGAATAGATAACAATTTCGTTATCAATACAATATTCTACTATGCGAAAAAGCATAAATACCGAACGCGCCAAGCGGCTGATTTCCGATACGATGATACTGTCGCCTGACTTAGCCTTTCCTATCAATACACCCAAATTGCGTTTTTTATATTCCACAGTTCCGGATATGCCTTCGTCTTTTATCCACTCTTCAATGGAAACATTCAGTTCAGCGGCTTTTCGTTCAACGCCGATTTGCTGACTTGCCACATCTTGCTTATCGCTCGAAACTCGTAAATATCCAAATACTGCCATAGTTTTTTTAAATTAGTTCTCTTATTAATTTATCTCCTTGTTCGCCATAATTTTCAATGACACATTGGCTCATACATTTTCCTTCTTCGATATAATCTCCGTGCTTGGCTATCAGCCATTTATCTAATTTGCGATAATCAATGCAAATATGCCCGAAAGTAATACTCCATAAGCCATCGTAGAACGGCGTGAGCGACGTGTTAAATATCGCATAAAAATCTTTGTATGCCTATTGCCATTGACCAAATGTGTATGCCATAATTCTCAACTATAAGGTAATTTCCGAATTTCTTCAATTTCTGCCATCGTAGCCTCAATTTCCGCATCGCGGTCGATGAGTGTTCCGGCAATGGCTTTTACATCAGTAATTTTCATTTGCTCGCGCACGGTAGCGGGAATACTTTTGATGTATTCCACCTGCGTTTTGGCTACATCTACCTGCGTGTCGAGCAAGCCTTTTATGGCATTTGCCTCGCGCACGTCTATCTTCTTTTGCTTCAGCAACTGAATTGCCTCCATCGCTTCGCGGCGTATATCCACGCCGGTCAAGCCGTAGTTAATCGTTATGTGATTCGTTTCCATTTTCTTTGATTATTTTATTGATTTGACGTTTTAATGCTCCCTTAGCCTGTATTGCCAATTGAATTTCTTTCGGATAATTGACATACATACTATTTTCATTTTTCAACTGCTCGGCACGGCTTATCAGGTAAAGATTGTCGAGAGCGAAATTCTCTCTATTGCCATCGCGGAACTGTACATTGCAGCCTGTCGGTATTTCGCCGTTATGCTGCTCCCAAATATATCGGTGCTTTGATTGCCATTGGTTTGGCTCTGCTATTTTGATATAAATGTATCCGTCTTTTTCCACTCTTTCGCTACCCACTTCTCGGTGTTGCACAGGAACGTTTCCCTTTTTGAATTGTGTTTTTTTCATTCCTTCCGGTATTGGCTTTCTTGTATATTCTTCCCATCTTTTACCTTTATTTTTCGGAACATTTCCTTTTTGCAAACGCGTATGATGACTGCCGTGATTGGGGTCGGATATTATTTTGCTGTGCGTCTTTTTCAGTAGTTCAGGCGATTTCTTTAATTTGTTCCTAAAAGCAAAATTGTTGATTTTGCTTTGACTTATTCCCATTTCTGCTGATAAATCGGATGTATTTTTATTTGAATAATTTGCTCTGATATATATCTGCTGTTCTTCTGTCAGCACGATATGGTTTTCGCGCCGCCAGCCCATACGCTTCATAAATGAATTAATCGCTTTCGGCGTTCTGCCGGGCAGCATTTCGGCTAATTCCCTGCGGCTATTCGTGCGGTAATTTTCCTCTATGATTTCTACTTCTTCGGGTGTATAGTATTCTCCATTCATTGCTTTTGTTTTTTCAGTTCATAAATTTCATTTTCTATATCATTGAGCCGTTTCTCGTTAGCGGTACGGGTACTTTCGGTTTTACTTTCTTTCACGCGGCGGAGGTAGCGTTCCCGTTCGGCTTCGAGGTTGGTAAGTTCGTTGACGATACGCAAACGGTCTTCCATTTTCTGGCACCGTTCCGTTCCCGATTGCAGTTTTTTTGCCAGCCTGTTGTTTTCGGCGGTAAGCCTTTCCGTATCCGCTTCGGTGTCGATGCGGATACGGTCGGCTACTATGCGTCCGAAATAATAAACTATCATTCCTGTGTAAAGTGCTATTACTACCGATACCCACTCTATCGGGAACTCAAACAGGCGAAAAAACAAATAATAGTACAGTATCGTTGCTACGTCGAGCATTATCATTGTAATCTTCACGGTGCGATTTTCGAGCAAAACCACAAACAGTACCGATGCAAGCGCAAAGGTTACGCCGGTGATAGTGGCTACCACATTGCCGTTGTCAAGCCGCTCGAAGAGGAAGATGAAAACCTTTCCCAGTTCGATAATGATGCCCGCGAGAACGGATACGATTAATATGTTTTGCAAACGTTTCATTTATTGTTAATTCTTTCCTGTTAAAATCTTTATAAAAAGTTTATCCCAATTCGGTAATTCCTGTTGTTTTGATTCACTTAAAACTTTGATTACATAAGCGCGATACCTTATGTCAAATGCCGGAATGCTGTATGAATTTTCTTCGGATATTGCCTTTCTTACAGTATCAATGCAGCATAACAAAAAAATGATTTCGATATTCTCCATTGTTTTGGCTGTAGCCACATCTTCAATTGCCAATGATTCCCACAATTGTATTTCTTCTTCCAAACATTCCATATTATTTATTTTTTTGGCTTATTCATTGAAAGATTGATGCCTATTCCGTCTATTTTGGTTTTCAACGCTTATTTTAATTATATTCCTCACAACTTTTTTCACCTATAACCTCGCCTCGCTCCACTGCCTCAATTAGACCTTGCCATTCACGCTGCTTCATAATACTTTCCGTATAATGCTTGTCAAGCACATAATCGACCAACAATTTTTGATTTATACTGTCGAGGTTAAGGAACACATCAAGCATAGCAGCCGTGCTGTCCATTTCTTGATTTTTGATTTTGCCTTGCAACTTGTTCCAGACATAGTCCTCACCGATGCGCGAGCCTTTGTAAATGGCGCGGAAATCATCCTGCTCCCAATTGTAGAAGAATAGCGTAACGTAATGCGCTATTTCATAACGAGTAAAGTTTTCTTGTGTTTGCATTTTGTGAAATTTTATTGATTAAAAGTTTTTGTTACGTAGGCGGGAATCGAACCCGCTTGAACCACTATTTGCCACTTTCGTAGCAACCTCTACGCTTCCCTGTCGTTCTTCGTTGTGTCCATCAATTTCCTGCCATCAGGAAAATGATAATGCCTGCTTTCGTTATGCAACTTAACGTTTCTAATCCGCACCGCACGACAGTTTGCGGCTACCGAAGATACCGGCTGTTTCCTTGCACTCACAGCCTCCGAACCCGAACTTACTCACAGGCTTCTTTAGGATTTTTATAGTGGGTTATTCTGTTACTACTTCCATATCCCAATTTGTCGCCCAAAAGCCGGAAGTTTTGCTTTTGAGCCGTCTTGTCAGATAGACTGTTTTGCCATCTACAAGTGAAGTACCGACATATTGATATGTCTCTTTGCCTTTCACGGTGCGAAACTCTGCACCGATTTCTAAATCTTTGATTGTTGTCATAGTGATTTCCTTTCTTTTTTGATTAAAAACTATTTTTAATTACAGTAATTTTTCATAAATCCAATCTAATAAAATGGTCACTAATTTCATTATTAGTAATACAATAGCATAACCTAATCCAATTAGCATACCCTTTGCAATCCACTCTGTATATAACATTGCTTATTCCTCCAATATTTCGCTTTCCGGAACGCCCAATCCTGCGGAAATGATTTTTACTGCTTTCATTGTGGTGAAAGTGTTTTCGTCTGCATTTTCCCTTAACTGACGAAAGAAAGTGCCGTGGCTGATATTCAACTGATATATCAACTCGCGCTTTACTTCAGGCGTTTGGCGGATTTTTTCGATGATTTTTGCTTTTAGTTTCATAATTCTTTTTTTATGACTTGTTTTTTAGTCTTATATTTGACACCGCAAAAATAAATCAAATTGATAATATAAAAATCAATTTGAGTGTTAAATATTATCAAATTGATTGCATTTATTTTTTTTTACTTATTTAATAATCTATAAATTAGTATCTTATGAAAGAAAAAAAACTTCACATTGGACAAATCGTTAAGAACGCTTTTGAACAAAGTAGAATGACGAAAGCCGATTTTGCAAGAGCAATCGGAAGTTACAGCCAAAATCTTGAACGTGAGTTCGGAAATGAGGATTGGTATGTACTCAAATTGATTAAAGCAGGTAAAGCATTGAATTATGATTTTTCAAACTTATTGGCTTTGTCTGCAAAAGACCCACAAAAAACAGAAGTAATGCTTCAAATTAAAGTCGGGGACGACAAGATGAATGATGTGCTGAAATTCATCGAAGAAAAAAAACTATATGAAATATTGAGACAATAAATAACTGAATATAAACAAATTAAAAACTTATAATTATGGAAAAATTTATTGAAATAACAGATAGAGATGGCAATAAAAATTTAATACATTGTAATAGAATTGATATTATTGCTCAGTATGGTAATTATACTCAAATCTATGTAAACAATATAGAAATATTAAGTATTGAATCTTATGAAGAAATAAAGAAAAAAATTGAATAAATATGATTGAATATATAAATCAAATATTGCTCTGGGCATTCTCAGGAATAGGGATTAGGCTAATAGATATTTTCGACAAAAAAACTGATATAAAAATAACAAAATCAAAAGTAATTATGCCAAAAGACACATCTCCGGAGCAAATGAGAGAAATAGCAAAAATATCTAAAACACTAAATTAATAAATATGATTTACTTAATTATACTGCTTATTATCGCAATTATTTCTGTTTTAATAATTGTAAAAAATGTGATTGAATTATTACGTAATAAAATAAAATTATCCACCGAAATAGCATCTGTTTATTTAGCGATAAGAAATAATGTGATTAATGAAAAATATAAATTTTCAGAAAAAGAACTTCATATAAAAATAATGTCTGTTAAAAATAATATTAATTTATATGGTAGTAAAAAACTTAAAGAAAAATTCAAAGAATGGGAAGATAATATTAATACAGACAAACGGCTTTGGAATTGGATAGAACTAATGACTATATCTAAAAATGACATATATATTGATAGAAAAAAAATAACTCCAGATGAAATATTTCAATCACTATTAGCATCAAGAGAAGATGCAGAAAAATTAAAAAAAGAATGGAATGTTACATAGCCTACATTTCGGATAAAAAATATATGGACACTTTGGACAAAAATCAATATTGAAAATCAGCGAGTTAAGTGGTTTATAATCAATCCGCTATGCTCCACATAATCAAGCGTATAACCGCCCCTGATAAGTATCTCGGGCGGTTAATCTTTTCTGTATCTTATCCGCAAACTCAAAATTCTTAACGCCCCAATCCGGCGCAATCAACAATTCCTTTGGCGACTGCGACACGAAGCGTTCAATGGCAATGGCGGGATTGAGCCGTTCCAAAAAATCTATCACCAAATCAATGTACTCCTCTACATTATATAATCGGAAAATTTCGGGTTTTTCGGCATACTGCGCCGCCATTTGCGTGCCTTTAACCAACTGTAATTGATGCAGTTTCAAAGCCGTGAGGGGCAAGCGTGATACTTTTTCGGCGTGCGACAAAATCATTTCGCGGCTTTCATTCGGCAAACCCAAAATCAGGTGTGCGCCTACGGAAATGCCGCGCTCGGCGGTGCGAAAAATAGCGTTTTCCGCCTCTGCATAAGTATGCCCGCGATTGATAAAATGCAAGGTTTCGTCATTGGTGCTTTCGATGCCGTACTCAATCATCAGGTATTTTCGTTTTGCCAAACCGGCGAAATAATCCAGCAATTCATCGCTCACACAATCGGGGCGCGTGCCGATTGCCAAACCGATAACTTTCGGGTGCGCAAGTGCCTCTTCGTACAATTTTATCAAGTGCGAAATATCGCCGTAAGTATTCGTATATGACTGAAAATAAACCAAATACTGCTGTGCCTCATATTTGTGATGGAAAAAGCGAATACCCTCCGCCACCTGTTCACCAACCGGTTTTTGCGGGCGGCAGTACTCGGGGCTGAAAGTCTGATTGTTGCAGTACGTGCAACCGCCCGTGCCTTTCGCGCCATCGCGGTTGGGACAGGTAAAACCTGCATTGACGAGGATTTTTTGCACCCTGCCTGCGAATTTTTGCTTTAATATGGAAGTATAATCGTTGTAACTCATTTTTTTGTGTATGTCATTGCGGGCTGGTTAGTGAGCGTAGTCGAAGTATGACCCGCAATGACAGTTAAAAGTGTGCCAAAATATCCGCCAAATGAATACCTTTTATCGGCAATTTACGTTTGGCAATATAGCCGTTGATGTTCATCAGGCACGAGGCTTCGGTGGAAACGATGTACTCCGCACCCGATGCGAGCGCGTTTTCCACCTTTTTTTCCGCCATTGCAGACGAAATCGCCGTGTTTTTCACCGCAAACGTGCCGCCAAAACCGCAGCAAGTTTCGCACTCTTCCATTTCAATGAGTTCCAAGCCCTTAACCTTCGACAAGAGTTGTCGCGGCTCGCTTTTAATGCCGTATTCGCGCAATGCCGAACAAGAATCGTGGTAAGTAACTTTATGCGGAAATGCCGCGCCCAAATCGTCAATATTCAGCACATTAACGAGAAAATCGCTTAACTCGCAGCCCAAACGCCCTACTCTTTCGCATTCCGCCAATTTCTCGGGTTGGTCGGCAAAAAGTTTTTTGTAATGCGTCTGTGCAAAACTGATGCACGAGGCAGAGGGCGACACGATATAGCGGTCGTTTTCGGGGAAATCGGCAAAGAATTTTTCCGCCAACGTGCGCGTTTCGTTCCAATAACCACTATTGAAAGCGGGCTGTCCGCAACAAGTTTGCTGTGGATTGTAATGCACCTCGCAACCTGCTTTTTCAAGAATTTTCTTTGTATTAAAGGCGGTTTGCGGGTACAGTTGGTCAATAAAACAAGGGATAAAAAGATTGATTTTCATTGTCCGTAAAAAATAAAGTGCAAAGGTAACTTTTTATTTTGAAAATACACAAAAAAAGCAGGATTACAAATTCTGCTATCATATATATTAAATTTTTCCAATTTGGAAAAGTTATCGTCAATTAGTGGAGTGTTTATATTAAGATTTTTAATTGACTACCTTTAGCAATTTCCAAAAAGTCTCTATCTTTTTGCAACAAATATACATCATTCAGAATAGCATACGAGGCAATTAAACAATCTGCCGATTTTCGTATTGTAATACCCATCTTTCGGAGTTTTCTGTATAAATCTACAGCATAATTCGTTACTTCCATTATTTCAATATTAAGCATACTAAAATCCGAGAGAATGTCTTTTACTTGTTCAAATATATTATCATTTTTTATGCCCTGTAATATTTCTTGGTATATGACAGGGCAAATACATACAGAATTATTGATAATTAATTCTTGCAAACGGATTATTTCGGGCGAAAGGCTTTTGCTGTTGAAGAAATCAATCCATACAGATGTATCAACTAAAACTTTTTTCATCGCAATTCTCTCATCTCGTTCAAATTACCTTCCCAAATACCTTTTCCTCTGTAATTAAGCATACTCTTTCGGTGATTGGCTCTGATGTATTCTTGCAAAGCCGTATTGAGGACTGCATTGTAGGTAGTCATTTTACTGATTACCATTGCTTTGTCCATCAATCTGTTATCTAATTCAACAGTTGTTACCATAGTTTTTTATTGAAAAATATGTTTTATGCCTGCAAAGATACAAAAAATTTCAGAAACAACAATATACAAAAAAGCAAGATTACAAAAAATCCTGCACGCTTTTGACATAGCAAAAGTATGTACTTTTTAAATCTCGTACATTTTTTTTGAATATTTTTTTTCGCAAAGCAATCTTTTTTATTTTGCAAAGAACAAAAAAAGCAGTATTTTTACGCCCGAAAATTTTAATTAAACACAAGAGACAAGATATAGGGCTTCTTGGACTATTTAAACTTTTGAACTACTTAAACTTTAAAAACTTTCAACTCATTATGGTATATAAATTTGTAATTCTTTCTGACGAAGAAGATTTATTCTCGCGCGAGATTTCTATTGATGCCGACAGCACTTTTCTCGACTTGCACGAGGCAATCTTGAAGTCGGTAAAGTACGACAACAGTCAGATGACCTCGTTTTTCCTATGCAACGAAGATTGGGAAAAAGAGCAGGAAATCACACTCGTAGAGATGGATACGGCTGCCGATTACGACAGCATCACAATGGAAAAGGCGGTGCTGTCCGACTACCTCGATGAAGAGGGGCAAAAATTGCTGTACGTCTTCGATTATTTGGCAGACCGCGCATTTTTTATCCGTCTGAAAACCATCGAAACCGGCAAGCATTTGGACAAAGCCCTTGTTACCAAATCCGAAGGCAACGCCCCGAAACAGACCGTTGATTTTGACGAAGATTTTTCAAAACTCGCCAAAAACGACAACTTTGACACCGATTTTTACGGCGATGAAGAGTACGATTTAGACGAACTCGATGCCGAAGGTTTCGACTTTGGCGAAAGCAGCGAACCGTTTGAAGAGGCGAGTTTTTAAATTTTAATCGGCTCTGTCATTGCGGTGTTTATTCCGACAAATCGGAACTGTGCCCGCAATCCCCTTTTATCAATCGTATTTCTCAAAAGATTGCGGGTCAAGCCCGCAATGACAAAACAAAAAAACAAAATTATGGGAAAAATATTAATCATAGGCGCAGGCGGCGTAGGCACGGTAGTGGTGCATAAAATAGCGCAAAACGCAGCGTTTTTTACCGAAATCGTGTTGGCAAGCCGCACCAAATCGAAGTGCGATGCCATAGCCGCAGACGTAGAAAAACGCTACGGCGTAACAATCCAAACCGCGCGGGTAGATGCCGACAATGTGCAGGAGTTGGTTACATTATTTAATATGTACAAACCTAAATTGGTTGTCAATGTAGCATTGCCCTACCAGGATTTAACCATTATGGACGCTTGCCTCGAAAGCGGCGTCAATTATTTGGACACAGCCAATTATGAGCCGAAAGACGAGGCGCATTTTGAATACTCGTGGCAATGGGCGTATCAAGACCGTTTCAAAAAAGCGGGCTTAACGGCAATTCTCGGTTGCGGTTTCGACCCGGGCGTAACGAGCGTTTTTACTGCTTATGCTGCCAAACATTACTTTAAAGAAATACATTATTTGGATATAGTGGATTGCAACGCCGGCAATCACGGAAAGGCATTTGCCACCAACTTCAACCCCGAAATCAACATTCGCGAGGTTTCGCAGCGCGGCAAATACTACGAAAACGGCAAATGGGTGGAAACCGAGCCGCACGAAATACATAAACCGCTGAATTATCCCGAAATCGGCGCGAAAGAATCCTACGTGATTTACCACGAAGAGTTGGAAAGTTTGGTAAAAAACTTCCCCACGCTCAAACGCGCCCGCTTTTGGATGACTTTCGGGCAGGAATATCTCACACATTTGCGCGTAATCCAAAACATCGGTATGGCGCGGATTGACGAAGTGGAGTACAACGGCGTGAAAATCGTGCCGATACAATTCCTCAAAACCGTGCTGCCCAACCCGGGCGACTTGGGCGCGAACTACACCGGCTGGACTTCCATCGGTTGTCGTATCAGCGGCACAGGCAAAGACAACAAACCGCATACATATTATATATATAACAATTGCAGCCACGAGGACTCTTACCGCGAAACCGGCACGCAAGCCGTGAGTTACACCACCGGCGTACCGGCAGCAGTCGGCGCATTGATGTTTATGACCAAACAATGGGGCGGCGCGGGCGTGTTCAATGTCGAAGAATTTAACCCCAACCCTTTCCTTACGGAACTTGCACGGCAGGGCTTGGCTTGGAATGAAATTTTTGATGGGGACTTGGAAATGTAAAACGCTATGAATTACAAGCAAATCCCTTCGCCCTGCTATGTAATTGACGAGCAACTGTTAAGAAAAAACTTGTCGCTCATCAAATCGGTAAAAGAACGCGCCGAAGTGGAAATCATTTTGGCGTTCAAAGCCTTTGCCGCGTGGCAGGTTTTTCCGATTTTCCACGAGTACGGTTTCCGCCTTACTACGGCAAGTTCGTTGTCGGAGGCACTTTTGGCAAAAGAAGAGATGGGCAGCCTCGCGCACACCTACGCGCCTGCCTATATAGAACGCGAGTTTTCGGCAATAATGGAGTGCAGCAGCCATATCACCTTTAATTCGTTGGCGCAATACGAGCAATTTCGGTCGCAAATCGCAAATCGTAAATCGCAAATAGATATGCGATATGAGACAAGCGATGTGCGACAATCGCAAATCGCAAGTCGCAAATCGCAAATCTCTTGCGGCTTGCGCATCAATCCCGAAGTTTCGGTAGTGGAAACCGATTTGTACAATCCCACAAAAGCAGGCTCGCGCTTGGGCATCGTTGCCGAACAAATGCCCGCAAAACTGCCCGAAGACGTTGAAGGACTGCATTTTCACGTGCTTTGCGAAAGTTCGTCTTACGATTTGGAAAAAGTTTTGACAGCGGTAGAAGGAAAATTCGGCAAATATATTTCGCAAATAAAATGGCTCAATATGGGCGGCGGACATCTGATGACGCGCGAAGATTACGATGTGGAACATTTGATTTCCCTTTTAAAGAGTTTCAGAGCAAAATATCCGCATTTGCAGATAATTCTTGAGCCGGGCGCAGCCTTTGTGTGGCGCACAGGCGTTTTACGCTCTACGGTGATAGATATTGTTGAAAATCACGGCATTAAGACGGCAATTCTTGATGTTTCCTTTGCCTGCCACATGCCCGACTGTTTGGAAATGCCGTATCAACCGGCGATTGTTGGCGCGTGTCATTGCGGGCTTGCCCCGCAATCCCCTTTTCAATCTTATCGTATGGGCGGCAACAGTTGTCTTTCGGGCGATTATGTCGGCGATTGGGTTTTTAACGAGCCGTTGAAAGTCGGCGATGACATCATTTTTGAAGATATGATACATTATACTACGGTAAAAACGACAATGTTCAACGGAATTTCGCACCCGAGCATCGGAATTTGGACAAAAAACAACGAATTTCGCTTGCTGCGAGCCTTTGGCTACGAAGATTATAAAAGCCGAATGTGCTGATTATAAGGAAAAAGAAAATTTTCTTGATTTTTTTTGCCAAAAAAATTTGGTGGTTAAAAAAAAAGCAGTACTTTTGCAGCGCAATTGCGAAAATAGCTCAGTTGGTAGAGCACGACCTTGCCAAGGTCGGGGTCGCGGGTTCGAGTCCCGTTTTTCGCTCAACGAAAACAACATAGCGAAATTTGCGAATTTCGCTTTTTTAATTTAAAAATAAAACCCTAAACGCGCAGGTGGTGAAATTGGTATACACGCTACTTTGAGGGGGTAGTGCCGGTTACGGCGTGTGAGTTCGAGTCTCATTCTGCGCACCAAAATCCTCAACAAAGAGGATTTTTTTATTTCAACCTTAAATCCCCTAAAAAAGGGACTTGAAGAATGTTCATTATCTATATCATAAAAGGTTTATTGATAGGCTTTTTGGCATCTATTCCGGTGGGACCTATCGCCGTACTTTGCATTCAGCGCACGTTGAGCAAAGGCTGGCGGCACGGCTTTTCCACAGGTGCGGGCGCAGCGTTTTCGGATATGGTCTATGCCCTGCTTGCCGCTTTCGGAATGTCTATCGTAGTAACTTTTATGACTAATAATCAATATCTTATACAAGTTATCGGCAGCATCGTCATTTTCGGTTTCGGCATTTATCTTTTCCAGTCAAAACCGCTGCCCACCAAAACGGCAGGCAGCGGCAAAACGCAAGACTATGTGCAGGATTTCCTCTCGGCATTTTTTATGACCATCACCAACCCAATGATGATTGCCCTGTTTATCGGGCTTTTCGCGCGTTTTCACTTTATCCACGAAGATATTTCTTTCCTCAAAACGATTTTCGGCATTCTGCTCGTCTTTCTCGGTGCGGCGTTATGGTGGTTTTTGCTCGTGTCCTTCGTCAATCTTTTCCGTTCCAAAATCAATGTGCGTAGTTTCGGCATCGTCAATAAAGTTGCCGGCGGCATCATTATCTTGTTGGCAATTCTCGGTTTTGTGCTGACTATGCGGGGAAATTCGATATTGTAATTATTTTTCTCAAAAAATAGTTGTGTATTAAAAATATAATTGCGACTTTTGCAAATTATATTTTTCATATTTATGACATCAACGACAAATATGTATTATCGTTTTACGAGCGACAGTGAGCCGACAGACGAGCAACTTCTAACAATTATGAAAGAAGTGGAGGCTGATGTGCGTCAAAAAAGTTTTGAAAGAAAAAATATTATTAAAACAAATCTTAAACGAGAATATGATAATGCTCGTGCAATGTTTCCTAATTTGTAACCGATGGAAAAGCCAAAACTTCTGATAGTAGCAGGTCCGAATGGTTCGGGGAAAACTTCCGTTACTGGAAAAATTCTGAAACACGAATGGGTAGATTGTTTATGATAACTCAACCGATGATGTTTTTGCCGAACTGCTGTTTAGAGCCAATAACGGACAATTTATAAAACAATATACCCAAATACACGATTGGGCTAATGTGATTTTTGAAAATATAAAATAAAGATATAAATGAAATAAAACCGCGTAATTGATACGCAAAAGACATATTAAATTAGCGTTTTGCTATTCTTGCTTTTAGAAACTACCACGTTTTCAAAAAAAGTAGATTTGGAATAAGGAACGCTCGCAGAAAATGCGGGCTTACTTATCAAATCTACAGGTTGTGGTAGACCTCTAAAAGCGGATATTTAAGTCCGCTATTTTTATGTCCAAATCTGAAAATCAAATAAATATCATTTTTAATAACAAATTTAATTCAAATTATTATGTACCAAAATATTACAACAACAGTGGCAAGTGCAAATATTTGCAGTGCAATGGAGACCGGAAACCATTTCAAAAACGTGGCGAGTCTGAAAAGCCTAATGAATAGGGTAACCACCAAATATCTTGGGAAAACGATTGTTTTTCTAATGCTTTTTACGCCTTGTTTCGTAAAAGCGGGCTTAATGGTCAAAAAGAATGGTAAAAACGTTGTAAAAGATTAAAAATCAGTAACTTTGCGGCAAAAAAAAGAAATGACTAAAAAAATGCTTTTATTGCGGTTCTGCCGACATAATTA
>JAISJU010000150.1 GCA_031261165.1 Prevotellaceae bacterium | reverse complement strand
TATGCGTTCCCAAAAAGCGGGCAATCAACGGGCCAAGATTCTTCGCCACTTTTTCTCCGAAACTTTTTGCATTGCCGGACAATCCTGTATCTGCCATAAATCCGGGATTGAAGGCGTTGATTGTGATTTGTTTATCGCTTTCTGATTTTAGCCGTTCCGACATTTCATAAGCGCAATAAATATTGCAAAGTTTGGTCATCGAATACCGTAGGTTATGACTTTCGTTTTTAGCAGATGCGATGTCGATAGCGTCTGTGTAATGCAGAGAGCCGAACAAGCGCGGCGGATTGTGCTGGTCACTGCTCACAAAAACGATGCGTCCGCCGTTCTGCATATTTTTCAACAACAGGTTTGCAAGCAGGAAATGTCCCAAATGCCCTGTTGCAAAAGTCATTTCGTAGCCGTCTTCGGTAAAAACAGGTTTGCTGCCGGAACCTGAAACCGCATTGCATACCAATCCATACAATGGCAGAAAATTACTGTCTGTAAATAATTTGTAAAACGTTCTTACCGACACTAACGATGCAAGGTTGAGCGGCATTGCGCAGATATGTGGATTGCCGGTTTCGCGGACTAACGTTTCTGCCGCGGCATTGGATTTTTCTAAATTCCGGCTTGCGATAACAACGTGATTTTCGACATTTTCCAATGCAATATTTTTTACGCATTGATAACCCAAACCTGAATTTCCCCCTGTGATAATGAAAGTTCGTTTCATATTTAATTGATTTATGCAATAATTGATTATATCAACTTTTTAATTAAAAAAATCAGATATTTTGCGCTTTGTTCTGCAAATGTGTTAATAGCGCATTTAATGTTGTGATTTCGGATACAGTTAAACCGTCAGACAACAAGGCAAACAACTCATTAGCCTTTCCGTTGATTTCGCTGATAAACTGCTTGCCGCGCTCGGTAATGCTGATTACATTCCGGCGGCGGTCGTTGATGGCAGATGTCCTTTGCAGTAAACCTTTCCGTTCAAGGTTGTCGATGTGTCGTAAAACGGCTGACTTGTCTTTTTTAACGGCTTCGGCAATTTCTTGTTGTATGAGTTCTGACTTGTTGTAATATATGACCAACAAAATGCCTACCGATTCCATAGGCACGTCGAGGCTCAAATTACCTGCAAAACGTTTGAACGAGCGCTGTATCTCTTTCATTGTCAGCGCAATATTAAACAAATTACTTACTTTTTCCATCTTAAATATTATTTATTTCGACTGCAAAGGTACAACTAATAGTTGATATATGCAACTATTTTGCAATTTTTTTTTGTATGGATTAGTTTTTTGCCTCTCGCGAACTCTTTTTTTGCCCTCGCGATGGCTTCGCTTGTCCAACGGAAGGCAAAGCGAGGGATATGTTGGGGCGAAGGATATTATCAGGAAAAAGGCAAACCGATACAAGTGATTAAGACGGGTGATGTGATTGAAATCCTGCCCGACATTATTCATTGGCATGGCGCAACGCCTTACAGCGGCATGGAACATATCGCCATCGGCACAAAAGCAAGCGCAGGTGCGGCGGTTTAGTTGCAAACGGTTACGGATGAAGAATATAATAGTCGCCAAACTGATAAATAAATGAATCTTTTGAGTCGTAAACTTCCGTGAACGTACCTTTCCCTTTCGGGCAGACTGACAATCCATCTTTTATCCATTTAAAAAATAAGGTATGCAATAATCTTGCATACCTTTATCAATGGTGCGGAATATCTGCAAAAAGATATGCAATAATCTTGCATACCTTTCTAAAATCTGCGTAAACGGCGAAGCCCTCACCGAAGGTAATCCATCAAATCTGCGTTATTTGCGTGCAAAGAAATCATGCTAATCCTAAAAATCTTATTAAAATCACAGTTCAGACTAAAATAATTTTAGTAATTTTGCACTTTATTGTAAACAAAAAATTTCGGATAAAAGTATGGATTTTCAAGTATTACCTGCCAAAAATAAAGATATAGCAGTAGTTACAGGCAGTTTTTGCATAAACACCGTTGACGATGCTTTGGAATTGATAGCCAATGTTAGCCATCAGACAGGCTGTGATGGATTAATAGTAGAGCAACACTGCCTAAATCCTGATTTTTTTGACCTGAAAACAGGATTTGCAGGAGAAATTTTGCAAAAATTTACCACCTACAATATGCGAATGGGTATTGTTGGCGACTTTTCCGCAATAACCGGCAAAAGTCTCAACGATTTCATTTATGAAAGTAACAAAAATAGAAAAATAGTATTCGCAGATACGGTCGAAAAAGCAGTAGCAATATTAAGCGTATAGTAGTGATAGAGAATATAACCCTCGTGTTTAAATAAAATACTATCTTTGCAAAATTTTTTAAGTAAAAATACAATGGTAAAAATTAAGTATATGGTGGATGAACAATATTTTGAACAGTTTATCAATAAAGAAACCGGAAAAGAAAGATATGTTTTGATTCAAAAGGAAGCAGAAAAATATTATCAGAATAATTCTGCGGAGGAGTGTTTAAATATAGCAATGGAATATTATAATAATGAACATTATTATATTCAAATGTGGGCTGTATATGTCATGGGACTTGTTTCTAATAAATACAAAACGGTATTAAATTTTTTGAAAAACACCGTAAGCAAAAAACCCTTCCTGGCAAGTGCAAGAATTTTTGGCAATGGCTTTTGATAATTATTGTAAAGTGAATGGTTATGAAAATTCATTGGAAACAATAAATGAATGGTTAAATAGCAAAGATGCCAACAATCGGAGAGCAGTTTCTGAAGGATTGAGAATATGGACAAATAGACCATATTTCAAAGAAAATCCACAAAAAGCCATAAATATATTGTCAAAATATAAAACAGACGAAAGTGAATATGTAAGAAAATCAATAGGAAATGCATTAAAAGACATAAGTAAAAAACACCCGGAATTGATAAAAAATGAATTGATGAATTGGAAATTAGAAACCAATGCAATAACGCAGGTATATAAACTTGCAAATAAATTATTAGAAAAATAAAAACGATATGATGATACGATTTTTGATAGAAAAAGAGTTTAAACAGATTATTAGAAATTCGTTTCTGCCGAAACTGATTTTGATTTTTCCTG
>JAISJU010000139.1 GCA_031261165.1 Prevotellaceae bacterium | reverse complement strand
AAAGTCGGAACCCCTTTTTCAGGGGGTTGCGGGTCATACTTCGGCTTCGCTCAGTAACCAAGCCCGCAATGACGGAACTTACATAGTTCGGTACGTTTTACAAAGAACTTGACAGCACTGTCTGGCACAAGTCGCAGGATTTATTCCATATTAGCGGAACTTGCGCCAATCAGGGCGAAACCCAATAGCAGTGCGTCATTGCGAGGTATTCCCGAAGCAATCCAGAAAGAATAGAATTCAATAAATTGCTTAATCTATATAATGTCTATTATTTTGATTATATTTTCACGTCTATGAATAAAATATTTTTCGTACCTTTGCAACCCATTAAAGTTTAACATTTAACCGTAAAAACAAAATGAAAGTATTTAAGTTTGGCGGCACCTCAGTCGGCTCTGCCCAAAGAATGAAAGAAGTAGTAAAATTAATACTTGACGGCGAACGAAAAATCGTTGTCCTGTCCGCAATGTCGGGTACTACCAACACGTTGGTAAGCATCTCGGACTATCTTTATAAAAAGAATACCGATGGCGCGTCAGAAACCATTAACTTGCTGGAAACGAAATATAACGCGGTGGTCGAAGAACTCTACGCGACTGCCGAATACAAGCAAAAGGCTGTGGAAGTTATCAAAGAACATTTCGCTTTTTTGCGCTCGCTCACGAAGAGCAACATCGTTTTTACAAGCGTGGAAGAAAAAGCCGTGCTGGCGCAGGGCGAACTGCTTTCCACGAATATGGTAACGCTCTATTTGCAGGAAACAGGCGTAAAAGCCGCATTGCTGCCCGCGCTCGATTTTATGAAAATCGACAAAAATGCCGAGCCTGAGCCGCAGTTTATCCGCGAACACATCGCGGCGTTGCTCGGCGAAAACGCGGAACTGTACATCACGCAGGGTTTTATCTGCCGCAACGCTTACGGCGAAATAGACAACCTGCAACGCGGCGGCAGCGACTACTCCGCATCGCTCATCGGCGCGGCGATAGACGCAGAAGAAATCCAAATCTGGACGGACATAGACGGTATGCACAACAACGACCCGCGCTTTGTGCAAAACACCCAGCCGGTAGCCAACCTGCACTTTGAAGAGGCGGCGGAACTTGCATACTTCGGCGCAAAAATCCTGCACCCCACCTGCATCTTGCCCGCCAAACTGGCAAACATACCCGTGCGCCTGCTCAACACAATGGACCCGAAAGCGAACGGCACGCTCATTTCCAACGAATCGGAAAAAGGCGAAATAAAAGCCGTTGCCGCCAAAGACAACATCACGGCTATCAAAATAAAATCCGGCAGAATGTTGCTCGCCTACGGTTTTATGCGCCGCATTTTCGAGATTTTCGAGAGTTACAAAACGCCCATTGATATGATTACCACCTCAGAAGTAGGCGTGTCGCTGACCATCGACAACACCAAACATTTAGACGAAATCATAGACGAACTCAAGAAATTCGGCACCGTAACCGTAGACGAAGACCTCGCCATTATCTGCGTGGTAGGCGATATGAACTACGAAAACATCGGCTTTCAGGCAAGAGTAGTCGGCGCGTTGAAAAATATCCCTGTCCGTATGGTTTCATACGGCGGAAGCAATTATAACATATCCTTCTTAGTGAAGGCGGCAGATAAAATAAAAGCACTCAATGCTTTGAGTGATAATCTCTTTAAACTATGAATTTAGACATCAACACCATAAAATTGGCAAACGGTTGCCGCAACATCGGCAAATGCAAACTGTCGGTAATCGATTGGTTTGCCGATTTGCCCGAAACGGTGCGCGAAACCGACTACGTGGAAGTGCAATTTAAGAACACGCGAAAAGGTTTCTACCTCAATTCCAATAAAATCGCGCTCAAAAAAGGCGATATAGTAGCGGTAGAGGCTTCGCCCGGACACGACATCGGCGAAGTTACGCTCGTTGGCAAACTTGTGCTTTTTCAGATGAAGAAAACAGGTTCCGACCCCGCCAAAAGCGACCCGAAACGCGTCTATCGCATCGCCCGCCCGATAGACATCGACAAATGGAACGAGTCAAAAGCCCTCGAACAAGACACAATGATACGCTCGCGCCAAATAGCCGAAGGACTGAAACTGAATATGAAAATCGGCGATGTGGAATATCAGGGCGATGGCAGCAAAGCCATTTTCTACTACATTGCCGATGAGCGCGTGGATTTTCGGCAATTGATAAAGGACTTGGCATTGGCTTTCGGCGTGCGCATCGAAATGAAACAAATCGGGGCGCGGCAAGAGGCAGGACGCACCGGCGGTATCGGTCCCTGCGGGCGGCAACTGTGCTGCTCCACTTGGGTAACTACCTTTAACACTGTAACCACCGGCGCGGCGCGTTATCAGGATATTTCGCTCAATCCGCAGAAACTTGCGGGGCAGTGCGCCAAATTGAAGTGCTGTATGAACTACGAACTTGACGTGTATATTGATGCGCTCAAAGATTTCCCCTCGCGCGGAATTTCGCTCGAAACAATTGACGCAACTTATTATCACTTCAAAACCGATGTCTTCAAACGGCAAATCACCTACTCGTCAGACCCCAGAATGGCGGCAAACTTGGTTATCCTTTCGCCCGAACAGGTAAAAGAAATAATTGCGCTAAACAAAGCAGGGCAAAAACCCGAAAAACTCGAAGGCAAAATAGAGGCAAGCACCCAAATTGCCGAAACGGAGTTCCGCAACGTAGTGGGAGAAGACGACCTCACGCGTTTCGACAAGAAGAAGAAGTTTAACAGCAACAAATTTAACAACAACCGGAATCGCCCGCCGTTCAACAACAATGCGGAAAGCGGCAGTAATCCGAATTTCAGAAACAATAATAATTTCCGAAAGAAGAAACCGTTTAAACCCAGACCACAAGGAGATGGAAATACAGAAAACCAATAAGATATTTCTCGGATTGCTCGTTTGCGTGCTGCTTGCCTCGTGCAGCGGCAACCGCATTTACCACGATTACGCGCACATCAGCAACAGCGGCTGGCAACAAGACGCCCCCGCCCTTTTCAGCGTACCGGTAGATGACACCACCGCCGTGTATAACGTGATTATCGACATTCGCAGCCGAAACGAATACCCTTATCAAAACCTCTACCTTTTTGCCCGCCTCACCACGCCTGACGGCAAAACAGTCGGCGACACGCTCAACTGCATCTTGACGGACAATCAGGGGCGATGGCTCGGCAAAGGCATCGGCTCAACAAGCAGCCTGTCTATAATGTATATGCCCGCCGTAAAATTTCTCAAAGCAGGCGTTTATGAATTTTCAATACAGCACGGAATGCGCGAAGACGTGCTGGAAGGCATCAACGACATCGGTTTGCGGGTAGAAAAAAGAAAGTAGGAGCGATGGGAAAAAACAAACTGCAAAAATTTGCCGAAATGGAGGCGTTTCCACACGTTTTTCAACACACCTCTGCCGATTTGCTGCAAAAACCGTTTGAAATGCGGGGACAGTGGCGCGAACAGTTTTTCAAAAACGACAACCCCATTGTACTCGAACTCGGCTGCGGAAAGGGCGAATACACAGTGGCTCTCGGCAAACTTTATCCCGACAAAAACTTTATCGGCATCGACATCAAAGGGGCGCGGATTTGGACAGGCGCACGGCAGTCGCACGAGGCTGCAATGCGGAATGTGGCGTTTCTGCGCACGAATATCGAAATGATAAACCGGTTTTTTGCGCAGGGCGAAGTAGATGAGATTTGGCTCACCTTCCCCGACCCGCAAATGAAGAAAGTGCGCAAACGCCTGACCGCCACCAATTTTATGCACCTGTATCAGCAAATCGTTAAGCCCAACGGCATTGTCCATCTGAAAACGGACAGCAACTTTATGTTTATCTACACCTCCGAAATGGTAAAGGCGAACAACTTCAACGTGCTTTTCAGCAACGGCGACTTGTACCACTCGGATTTGCAGGACAGTATTTTATCCATTCAAACATATTACGAAAAACAATGGCTCGACCGAGGTTTGACGATAAAATACATCAAGTTCGAGTTGCCCGAAAAGGCGGAACTCGTAGAGCCTGATGTGGAAATTGAAAAAGACAGTTATCGAAGTTTTAATAGAAATCAGCGATGCAATACTACCCCCAACTAATATTAGAAGCCCTCGCCCACGTGCGTTATCCGGGCAACGGCAAAGACCTCGTGTCGGCTGAAATGATTGATGACGACATTCGCATTGACGGCGCGAAAATCAGTTTTTCCATCGTTTTTGAAAAACCGAACGACCCTTTTGCCAAATCGCTTGTCAAAGCCGCCGAGCAGGCAATTCTCACTTATGTAGATAAAAATGCCGATATTAAGGGGAATATCACAGTAAAACACAAAGAGCAACCCAAAACGCAGGTGGAAAATCCGTTGCCGAATGTGAAAAACATCATTGCCGTGTCGTCAGGCAAGGGCGGTGTGGGCAAAAGCACCGTGTCGGCAAATTTGGCGGTGGCGTTGGCACGCTTGGGCTACCGAGTTGGGCTGCTTGATGCCGATGTTCACGGTCCGTCTATTCCCAAAATGTTTGGAATGGAAAATGCCCGCCCCGTTTTGGAAAATATTGAGGGCAAAAACTACATTATGCCCGAAGAGAAATTCGGCGTAAAAGTGCTTTCCATCGGCTTTTTTGTAGAGCCTGAAAGTGCCGTTGTGTGGCGCGGAAGTATGGCGAGCAACGCCCTGAAACAGTTAATCACAGACGCTTATTGGGGCGAGTTGGATTATTTCATTCTCGACCTTCCGCCCGGCACGAGCGACATACACCTCACACTTGTGCAAACGTTGAAAATCAGCGGCGCGATAGTGGTCAGCACCCCGCAAGCCGTTGCATTGGCAGATGCCCGAAAGGGAATCAGTATGTTCAGAAACGACAAAATCAATGTGCCGGTGCTGGGTTTGGTGGAAAATATGGCGTACTTTACACCCGCCGAACTGCCCGAAAATAAATATTACATCTTTGGAAAAGATGGCGGGAAACGCCTTGCCGAAGAACTGAACGTGCCGTTGCTGGGGCAAATTCCCATTGTACAAAGCATCTGCGAAAGCGGCGATGCGGGCAGCCCCATTGCTACGAATGAAGATACAATTATGGCGCAAGTGTTTTTGGAATTAGCAGAAAAAGTAACAAAGTTATGAAATTGATTATCAATCCCAAATACAAGCAACTGACAGATTTTATAAATAGCATTCCCAATATATTTGAAATACAGGGAACAAGCATTTACAAAGCCCGCAACGAACTGAAAACCTACGAAACGGGCGGTTACGACATTGTGGTAAAAAGTTTCCGCAAGCCGCATTTGCTCAACCGCATAGCCTACGGTTTCCTGCGCCCCTCGAAAGCGCAACGTTCTTACAAATACGCGCTCGAACTGCTCAAACGCGGCGTGAGTACGCCTGAGCCGATTGCTTATATTGAGGAGAAAAAGGGCGGATTATTGAATCGTTCGTATTATATTTGCATTTTTGAACGGGAATATGACCACATTCGTCTTTATATGACCGGAGAGAAAAAAGATGATGCTTTTTTGGCAAAATTAGCCGATTTTATTGCCGATTTTCATAAAAAAGGCGTGTTGTTTCTCGATATGTCGCCGGGAAATATTTTATTTAAGGAGGCAAACAATAATGTAACATTTTCTCTCGTTGATATAAACAGAACGAGGTTTAAAACAAACCTTTCAAAACAAGAGAGGTATCAAAGTTTCAAACGCTTGTCGCACAATGTTTCTGTCATCAATTTTGTAGTGCGCGAATATGCTCTACAAAGCGGAATAAATGAGAATGAGGCGATAACCGAGGTTATAAAAATATGCAAAAAGTTTTTTAAAGCAAAACTCAATTGAACAGTCGAATGAACAAAACAGATTTATACTATTCTTTTGTAAAATTATCAATTCAGTTTATAGCAGCATTGGGAATGCTGGTAGTAGCACTTGTGATGGCGTTTCCGGCAAAAACAATGAACCCCGTTTTTGTGGGCTGGCTCATTGTCTGCGGCTTGGATATGTTGGTGTCTTACAAGGAGTTTTCCTTTCCAAAGCCAAGCAAGAAAAATATAACGCTATTCATTATAATGGCATTGTATTTCTATATGGTGGTTTCGCTGTTGTGGACAGACAATTTCAAAGAAGCGGGCAACTTGCTTGCAAAACGAATTACATTTTTGGTACTACCATTCTACGCCTTAGTAAATCGTAATAAATTTATCAATTTTCGGTTGGTGATGCTCTTTTTCATTGTGGGAACGGTGGGGTCAATATTGTTCGACACGTTTTTGGCGTGGAAAACGGCAGGAACTAATTTTGTCGAATTTAAGTACGAATTTATAGACAAATATCACCACCGCACATATTTTAGCATTGCGATATGTACGGCGTTTAGTTTCTTTATTTACCTGTATCACGATTTGACAAACGTTATTTCCAAGAAACTGTATTACAGCCTGTTTATTGCTCTTTCCATACTGTTTTTTGCCACAATTTGGTTTCTGGAAGGGCGTATCTGCCTGATAGCATTTTTTCTTATTCTTATCGGGGTTTTTATGGTGAAATTTCGGAATTATATAAGATTGGTTATTCCGACAGCGGTGCTTATTCTTATTGCCGTATTTTTTGTGCTGAAAAATCACCCGCGAATGGAAAATTTTGATTTTTCCAAAGAACAGTTAATACAATTTGACCCGCGCGGCGAACTTTGGCTCAACGCTGTTCACTGCATTGAGCAGGAAAACAAAATTATCGGCGTGGGTATTGGCGATACGGAAGATGTTTTTGTGGAAAACTATGCAAATGAAAAATACAATCAATACGCCTTGGTTATTGCCACTACACATAACCAATTTTTGCATACGCAGTTAGAACTTGGTGCAATAGGTTTGTTGCTGTTTTTGGCATTGCTGCTTTCGATTTTTATTTCCACTAAAGGAATAAAGAATAAACTGCTGGTGTTTAATCTATTCACACTATGGTTTTTGTCCTCGCTGACGGAATGCAACGATATAAAATATGTGCCGATTTATATTTTTGCTTTCTCTCTGATTATCATCTATTTGTCGAAGAATGATAAACGAAAGGAATTGGGGCTGAAGATGGATTTCAGTGAAGTGGATAAGTTACAAAATTAATTTTCCCCGTTTATTTTTCGCCAAGTGATAACAAACCACAATTTCAGCAGAAACTTCCATTTTACGAAACCTTTGTCCGTGCTTTTGACAACCGCCATATTATCCCGTAGCCCTTTGTTTCGTTCTGTGTTGGAAATGCCGCTTTTGTCGAAAACCGCAACAGGGAAATGCAAGTGCAGGAAACGACATTTTTCGTAATAGCATTGTTTAAAGAACTTGAAATCAGCCGACAATTTATGATTTTCGTCAAACCTTATTCTTTGCAATAATGGCAAACGAACAAATGCGCTTTGGTGGCAAAACCAGATGTGATGTAAATTACACGGCTCTTTGGCAATAATTTCTATTTTTTTACCGTTTTTCTCCATCAAATGATTGCCATATACAATTTTGGCGTTAGTATTTTCTACTGCTTGGGCAACTTTGCTTAGCACTTTGCTGTCCGCAAACACATCGCCGCCGTTCAGAAAACAAACCCAATCGCCCGTTGCACGACTAATTCCTTTATTCATTGCGTTGTAAATGCCGTTGTCTTTCTCCGAAATCCATTCGGTAATGTGTATTTCGTTTTGCTTAATCATTTCCACCGTTCCATCTGTCGAGCCGCCGTCAATAACAATGTATTCCACATCGGGAAAGTCTTGTGAAACAACGCTGTTCAATGTTTTTTCAAAGCCTGCACGGTTATTAAAAACTACGGTAATGATGGTAAATTTATTTTTCATTTTTTTCCGTATTGACGAAGTTTTTCATATTTAAGGAAAGTATAAAAAGCGGCTATCAAACAGACTTGCAACCCGCAAAAACCATCTAAAAAACCTCTTTTGAGGAAATAAGAACGTACAAAAGTCCAAATTGGCGCAAAAAAAACTTTCGTTTTTGAGGCTTTTTTCCCTTTTGCGTAATATGTTTCGGCAGCAAGCGAAGTATATTTATTTGTGAGCCTGATATATTCCTCTAAATTTGTATAGGTATAATGCAACAAATCGCCCTTCAAATGCTGTGTTTTCGCATCTTTGGAGAATATCAACCGTTCGTGTACGTCATCTAAACTCCATTCGGCAATTCCGTTTTTCCATAAACGTGGTTTCGTGTCGGGATACCAGCCGCAGTGCTTAATCCATTTGCCTTCATAATTTGTACATCTGTTAAAAGCATAAATATCAGCAGCATTTCTCGATTTCATTGATAAAATGGACTCTCGCAACTTGTCTGACAGTGCCTCATCAGCATCAAGCGACAGAACATAATCGCAAGTGGCAAGGCTGTTGGCGAAATTCTTTTGTGCACCGTAGCCGAGCCATTTTTGGTAAATAAATTTTACGCCGAAACTTTTACATATTTCCTGCGTTCTGTCCGTAGAACCGCTATCTACCACTATTATTTCGTCTGCCACGCCTTGCAGTGATTGCAGGCAGCGGGCGATGTTGCACTCTTCGTTGAGTGTGATAATGACGGCTGAAATGGTTTTCATAGTCGTTTTTTTTACTGACGAATTTCCTTGCTAATCATATCCCCGAAACCTTCACCCCACTTGTCGTCAAGCGAAATTAAGTTTGCGTTGTCTGCAAAAACTATCTGCTTGCGTCCGGCTTTCGATGACAAACGCCCGTAATGATGAATGTAGATGCCCGAAATGATGGAAAGCGGTTGAATATCACCGATTTCAGCGTGTCGTTTGCGCAATCGGGCATAGAGGTCGAAGTCGGCGCATTGCAACCGTTCGTCCCACAGTCCCGCTTTTTCAAGTCCTAAACGCGAGAAAATAATTGCCGGACCGGAAAAACCGAGTCGCATTTCGTATTTGTATTTTTCGTAAAATCGTTGTGAAGTTTTTTCGTAATTGCAGTACATCAAACGAAACATCAGCCGCAGCCAAAACCGCGAACTGCCTCCGCAAAGCAGTAACGGATATTTTATCCGTTTCCAGCGGCGATTGTATTTTTTGGTTTCTTCGCCACTCGGGCAATGGTCGTTGGTGGCAAAACTGACCACTTCGCAGCCGTTTTTGCCGATGACTTCGAGTAAACGCGTGTCCCATTCGGGCGACAAAATGATGTCATTATTGAAAAACGCCAGAAAATCGCCTTCGGCAACTCGTATTCCCTGATTTTGGCAATAAGGATAGGAATAATTTTGTTCGTTATGAATAACCGTTGCACCGAATTTCTCAAATAACTCACGACTACCGTCTGTAGAATTGTTGTCAATAATAATCAGTTCGTAGGATATTTTTGTGTAACGTTGCAACGATTCGAGAAATAATTCGTTCATTGCCAACTGGTTGCGAACGGCTGTGATGATGCTGATAATCGGTTTTTCTTTTTGCATATTTTTTTTATTTAGTTATATACTGTCATTAAATTTTTCGCGACATTTTCGTCATTAAATTTTTCAGCGTGCGCGTGTCCGTTGCTAATCATTTGTTTTTGCAAATTGCTGTCGGACAATACAGTTGCGATTGCCACCCGCATCTCTTCCGCGTTGCTGTAATCCACATACATCGCCGCATTTCCGCCGGTTTCTTCAAAGCAACTGCCGTGCGAAGTAATCACCGGCGTACCCGCACAAAGTGCCTCCAAAATCGGAATGCCGAAACCCTCAAACTGCGATGGATAAATAAAAATCTGTGCCATCGCATAAAAGGCAGGTAAATCGGCAAACGCTACATTATGCAATAAAAAAACTCGTTTTTCTAATTTATATTGTGCTGTCAGCGTATGAATTTCATTCACATAATCGGTTTTATTTCCGACTGCTACCAGCGGAATATCTATATCTGAAAAAGCAAGTGCTTTGATAATTGTTGCTAAATTTTTGCGTTTTTCTATCGCACCTACGTTCAATAAAAATGTTTCGGGCAAATTATATTTTTTTCGCACTGCCGCTTTCGTTTCTTCACTCACTTTTTCGCGAAAAATATTGTTGCAGCCCTGATAAACCACTTCGATTTTTTCGGCAGGCGCATTGAAAAAATCAATAAAATCGCGCTTTGTCTGCTCGCTGATGGCAATAATTTTATCGGCGACACGGCAAGCATATTCATTTTTTCGGATAAAAATTTTTCGATACAACCAGTCGTAAAGTTCGGGGTAGCGGATAAAAATCGCATCGTGCATTGTAACCACCGTTTTTACACCGGTTTTTTCTATTCCTTTGGGTAATTCCTGGCTTAATCCGTGATAAATGTCTGTATTTAAACTTTTTATTTGATTGATACAACCTTTGCTTCGCCACCAGTCGGGGAATATTTTTCCCGAAAAAGTATCGGGATTGATTTCTTTTGTATTTTCGTTTATCGGAAAATCAATGTTGTTTTTTTGTTTTGGATTAAACAAAAAATATTGATTTTCAGGGTAATATTCATTCAACAAGCGGATAACATTGCGGCTATAAACCCCAAGTCCCCGATTGTTGTGATAGGCTCGTTTGGCATCAAAGGCGATTTTCATAATTGTCCTGTTTTTTCAAAATATTTTTTTAATACCAGCAGCGAAATCAAATCTTCCTGCCGTTTGGCGCGGAACTGCGCGATGTATTGATGCGCGTTTTCAATAATTTGCAATGCTTCGTTGGTATGTTCAATATAATAATGTAAGCGTTCTTCCAAATCCGAATAATCGTCTTTTATCAGAATGTAGTGATAATCAGGCTTTAAAGTACCTTCCATAAACCAAGTTTCATATTTTGGGCGGGGCATTACAGCGATGGAGTTTGACGACATTACCCATTTCAGGTTGCTTGCCACATCGTTTCCTTCGAGGCAAAGAATGAATTTATACTTCAAATGTTCCGAGATGGTCAGACGCGGGCGAATAAATTGCGGATTTTTGTTGCGGTTCACCTGCCCGATGTTGCAAAGCGGGTGGTTGATGTACATTTCCAAAAAGCGGATACGGTGGTCGCCGTGCGCTTTGCCGCGACTGACAAGCATATTTTTCTTGTCCTCAAAGCGGTTTTTGTCTTTCAAAAACAAAAAATGGCGGATTTTATCCAATTTCAGCAATACGGAATTGGCGTTATCGCCTGCTATCGGGCGGCTTTTGGTGAGCGAAGGCAGGGCAGGGATATGAATTATATCGCCGAAAAGTGGTATAAATTTCAGTGTTTTTGGGAAATAACACAGGTATTCGTAAGTGTCGAAAAAATAAACATTCTTTTTGCAGTTTTTTTTGAAGTCTTGAATACTTACGTCATTGCGGGCTTGACCCGCAATCCCCTGAAAACAAAGGGGATTCTGACTTTCGTCAGAATGACAGACCGGAACAGGGGATTGCGGGTCAAGCCCGCAATGACAATCATTCAGTCGGTTATAATAATCCACTCGTTGGTGTACATAATCAGCATTAACGTTATTTATATATGCCAATTTTTTCG
>JAISJU010000132.1 GCA_031261165.1 Prevotellaceae bacterium | reverse complement strand
TAATTCAATTATTGTCTTCTATAATTCAATTATTGTCTTCTATAACTCAATTATTGTCTTCTATAATTCAATTATTGTCTTCTATAATTCAATTATTGTCTTCTATAACTCAATTATTGTCTTCTATAATTCAATTATTGTCTTCTATAATTCAATTATTGTCTTCTATATTTTCAATATTTCAAAGACTGTTCAAAAAAACAATCAACGCCTCGCGGTCTTCTTTGGTCATTTTGCTGAATATGGCTCGCGAAACCGCCCCTTCGCCGCCGTGCCACATAATCGCCTCAATGAAATTTCGCGCCCTGCCATCGTGCAGAAAGCGGGTGTGTCCGTTCACCGTTTCCTGCAAGCCGATGCCCCAAAGGGGGGTGCTGCGCCACTCGTAACTGTATGCCGAGCCTGCGGGAACGTGGTTGTCCAGCCCCTCGCCCATATCGTGCAGCAGAAAATCGCTGTACGGGTGTATCGTTTGGTTGGAGAGCCAGGGCAGGCGCGTGCCGTTGAGCAACACGGGGGCGTCTTGCCGCGTGTGCAGCGTGGGCGTGTGGCAAAGGTGGCACTTCGCTTTATAAAAATTCGCCTCGCCCTGTTTCACTATGGCGTTATTCACATTCCGGCGGGCAGGCACGCCGAGCGTACTCATATACAAATCCACGTCTTCCATATCGCGGGTGCTGATTTGTATGCCGTAGTGCGAAAAGCCGACCATCTGTGATTGATTTTCGCAGATTTCGAGCGGGTAGCGGTCGCTGGTAACGCCCAAATCGGAGGAAAAACCGAGTTCAACGGTCAAGTCCGCGTGGTGCGCCTTATTGCCCCCCACCCCAACGAATTGCTTGTTTCTCTCCGTTACGATGCTCAGCCTGCCCGAAATGCCGTATTCCGGGTAATTGCTTTGCGCCGCGAGCCGCCGCAGTTCGTCTTGGTCGAGAGCCATAATCTGCCCCATTCCCACGTGGCGCAGCGGGATATGCACGTCAATAATCAAATCTTCGGGCTTAATGCTGTCCGCGTACCACTCGCTGATGCTGTAATGCGGGGTGATGAGCGCGTATTTTTCGCCATCGGGAAAGGTGTATTCCTTTTCCTCAAACCACGCTTTGAGTTTCCCCTCCGGCTCTACGCCCACGATGCTCTGGTCGTGCAGCACCCGACCGTATTGCCGGAAAAACTTGCCGTTTTTTCTGACAATATACACGAGTTGCGATGAAAAGCCCTTTCCGCTGCCGCCGTCAGTGAACATCGAGGGCATTGTTCGCCCCGCGTTGTTGTGGCACGAGCCGCAGGAAAAGCCCACATAAACGGGACCCAAGCCGCCCTGCGCGGCATCGTTCTGGTCGCCCGTGCGCGGGTCGTCATAGAGTTTGTCGCCGTGCAGAAAGCGGTCGTACAATGCGCCCGTAACCCAAGGCGCGGGCTGGTCGTAAGCCTTTATGCTGGTCATAAAAACGGTAGCGTTTCCCGCCGACAATTCGGCAGGATACGCAGGTTTTCCGTTGGGTTTCAAGATGATTTCCTGTTCGTTTTTTTGACAGGAAATCAATAGAGCGGAAAAAAGTGATAAGATGAAAAATTTATATTTCATATCGAAAAAATGATAGGGAACGCGGATTACGCGGATAACGCGGATTTTTTTATTCTTATCTGCGGAAATCCGCGTTATCTGCGTTATCCGCGTTCCCCCTGTTTTAATTCCTCAATGCCTTAATCTTCAAAAGACTGCTTTCCAAATCCGCACAAGCACTCATTGCCTTATCAATCGTGGCGTTATTTCCACCCTGAATGGCGTTACGGAAAGGCTTGGGCTGAATGCCGTCAATCGCATTGATAGCCGCCTCAATGGCATTGGTAACTTCTTCGTTCAATGCGCTGTTTTTGCTTTTCACAAAGGTGGAAATACTATTTGCAGAGGCATCGGCAGCCGTTTTGTTTCTTCCGCCAAAGTATGAATTGCGAATGCTGACAATATTATTGCGGTAATCGGCAAGCGAATTCCAACTGTACCACGATTCCACTTCAAGTACGGCTTGGTCATAATTAACCTTTGCCGTATTATAGGGTCCGCCTATCTTTTGCGAGCCTACTTCCGATGCAATATCCGTGCAACCGTCAATAATCTGGTCGATGGCATCTCTTCGCGAAGAAAAAGTGCTACCCAATTTGCCTGCGTTTTTAAATTGCTCGGCAAAACGATATTTTATATCAATTTCCGCCTCTTCGAGTGCCTCTATTACTTCTTCGCTCGCATTATCCGCACCCACCCAATTGGCATACAGTTGATAAGTATCGTTGCGCAAAAATTCGGTAGCGGCTTGCAAGTACGCAAGTTCTCGGTCGCTCAAAGCCGTAGTTTTGGGCTGTCCTGCGTCAAAAATAAGATATTCAATCGCGTGAAAACCGTGAACATTCGATGAGGCTATTCTGTCTATATCAATGCTTTCAGTGCCGCGAACAATCTTGTCTATATTGCCTTTATCAAGAGGCCAAGAATCCAGCGAAGGGTCTAAACTTAATAACGCAGCGGGACCAAAAAGAAATCCCTCGCTCTGTTCCCAAGGAATACGCATCGCCCGCCACGCGGCGCACACCGCATTCAGATTATCCTGCGAACGGTCTTCTGTGTATGCCTCCACAGCCTCATAAAGCACGGTCGCATCGTCTTTCATTTCGGTGTAGGTGTTGATAATTACATCATTGACATAAGTGTCAATAATCAAACTATCAACAACCGCGGCAATTTTAGCCTCTTCATCATCTTCATCTGTTATGATAGGCTCATTTTTGTCCTCACAAGAGAACATCATTGCGCTTGCAGCAATGGCAAGCAGGTAGAAAAGTTTGTTTTTGTTTTTCATTTTGAAATGTTTTTATTGATTATTATTTGATTATTTCTGAATAAACCAGCCGATATAGCCAATGCCAAGACCGAAAGTGTTTTCATTGTTATATCGCCCGCCGTCAATGCGGCGAATGTTGTAATCCGCTTTGATGACAAGGTTGGGCAGCAGGGCATAATTCGCGCCAATGGTAAAAATCTCTCTTCGGTTGTGGAGGTCTTTATTCCTTTGTGCAGGTACTTTTTCCATACTGTTGTAATATTCATAGCGTACAAAAGGCATTAGTTTCTGTTTCAGCCCAAAGAAAGACAATACATTATACCCCGCCTCAACAGAATAAGTTAAAGCCACTTCTCCCAATACCAAATCTCTGGAAAATGGAGAGTATTTTGACAAAGTATTGTTGATTTTGCCCAATTGATAAGCATCAGTCAAGTGTCCATAAATAAAATTGGCACGTACGCCTGCATTTTTATGAATATATTGTGCATCAAACGTTCCAATAGCCACATTCGCATCAATATTTGCTGTTTTCTGTGGTAGCGTTGCATTAGGTGCAGTCTTGTTAAAATAGCCCGAAACACCGAGTCGCAAACCTTTGACAGGCACATACTCCAACCTGCCCGCATAAGCCGGCGAAGTCATCACCGATTTTTCAAACATTCCCTGCTTACCGCCCTGAATCCAATTATCCGACGAAAAGCCGTTAGGGTCTAAACCGTTAATCACCATCACCTCATAAGACAAGCCTTTGTACTTTCCGAGAATGGAAAGCCCTGTTTCGTGCCAGGTGCAGGGCAGTATGCTCATTTCGCCTTCCGGTCTTGTCGCGCCGAAGAAGAAAATCGGCTCGTGGTGCGCATTCGTCAGCCCCACCGGCACAATGATATGCCCCGCGCGGACATTAAACCAATTGGCAAAGCGTTTTGTGATATGGAATTGTTCGAGTTGCACCTCGCCGCCTTTTTCTATTTCCGTTTCGTACTCGCCCGCCTCATCGTATTCGAGTTCCATCGCCGTACCCACGCCGCCGTACTCAAATTCGATTTCGGTACTCAGCACAATATCTTCGCGAAATTTATAATCGAATGCCAAAATAGTGCGCGGAATGGAAACGTATGCGCGATTTTCGCGTGCTGCACCGGCGGGGTCTTTGTAGCGGTCGGCACCGTAGTTCATTTGCTGAAAAAGGATTTCGCCGTAACCGCCGAAACGGAACTTTTTGTATTCGGTTGTGTCCGTTTGCGCGGCAACTGCTGCCGAAAAGAAAAGGAAGATTAGTATTGCTTTTGCTTTCATCTTTTTTGTTTTGATTTTTGACGCTGCAAAAGTCGGGCGAATTTAAGTAGTGGGAAATACCTATTAATTATGATTTTGAGAATGGCGGGTAATTATTTTAGTAAGATGAAAAAGATGGTAGATGTTTTAAAAGAACGCAAATTACGCAGATTACACAAATTTTCGCAAACACTACACAAATATATAAAGCATATTCTGTTGTTTGCCAACAAAATATATTTTGCGTAGATTTGCGTAATTTGCGTTCAAAAAAAATTAATGTTTCAGCAATCGTTGTTGTTCTTTCTTTTTTATTTGGTATCTTTGTCGCTCGGTATCGGCTTTGGGGCGAGCCATATTTTTTGAGAAATAAAATGAGATAAAAATATGAAAGAAAAAGAATTAAAAGTGGTAGCACTGAAAAACGGCACGGTGATAGACCACATTCCGTCTGACAAACTCTTCAAAGTAGTGTCCATTTTGAAACTCGACGAGGTGAAAAACCAACTCACTTTTGGCAACAACCTCGAAAGCCGCAAACTCGGCACAAAGGGCATTGTAAAGGTATCCGACCTGTTTTTTACGCAAAGCGTGATAGACAAAATCGCGCTCATCGCCCCCTGCGCCAAACTGAACATCATCAAAAATTATGTGGTGGTAGAAAAAAAATCGGTGCATCTGTCCGAAGAAATCACGGACATCGTTTGCTGCGCCAACCCGAAGTGCATTACCAACAACCAGCCCGTACCGACCAAGTTTCAGGTCATCAACAAAGAGCCGGTTACGCTACGTTGCTGCTATTGCGAAAAGGTTTTCCGCGAAGACGAGTTAAAAATCAAATAAAAAGACATTCCATATTTTAAAAATATGGAATGTCTAAACTGTCTGTTTTATGCGTTCAGCAATGCTTCTGCGTTCTTAATAGCCGCCTCCGTAACCGCCGCCCCGCTCAGCATTTGTGCAATTTCGCGCACACGTTCTTCGGGCGCAAGCCGTTTGATTTGCGTTTCGGCAACATCGTTTTGCTCGGTTTTAAACACTTTGTACTGCACCGCGCCTTTGGCAGCAATTTGTGGCAGGTGCGTGATGCTCAACACCTGAATTTTCTCTGCCATTTTTCGCATAATGTTGCCCATTCTATCGGCAATATCGCCCGAAACGCCTGTGTCTATCTCGTCTAAAATCAGTGTCGGCACATCGGCATTTTCCGAAAGCAAAGATTTGATACACAACATCACGCGCGAAATTTCGCCACCCGATGCAATTTTCCCCATCGGGCGCGGCGGCATATTCTTGTTGGCGGAAAAAAGGAAATCTATTTCGTTGCTGCCGTGCGCGTTAAACGCCTCATTGTCGGACACGGACACGATAAACTGCACGCTCGGCATTCCGAGTTGCGACAACTGCGCGTAAATAGTCGTTTCGATTTGTGCGGTAACACTTTTGCGTTTTTCGGAAATCTCGCGGGCTTTGGCTGTCAGTAAATCAAAAGTTTCTTTTTCCTGTTTTTTCAGGCTTTCGATTTTTTCGTCAAAAGAATTGATGTTTTGTAATTTCTCTTCCAAATTCTTTTGAATTTCCAACAATTCCGCAATGGATTTCACACGGTGCTTTTGCTGCAAATCGTAAATCAAATTCAGCCGCTCGGTTGCCTCCGTCAGGCGTTCCTGGTTAAATTCCAAATTCTCCTGCAAAGTAGAAACTTCGCCCGCCACATCTTTTAATTCAATCAGCGACGAAGTCAATCTTTCCGCCGTTTCCTTTACTTTATTATAAATCGGAAGTATCTGCCGAATAGACTTTTCCGCATTTTTCAACGAAATGAGTATGCCCTTTTCTTCATTATCAAACAGTTCTTCGGCGCGTGTCAAAGCCGTTTTGATTTCTTCCGTATGATTAAGCACCTCGAGTTCCGCCTCCAATTCCGCCTGCTCGTCTGCCTGCAAATTTGCCGCGTTCAGTTGGTCAAATTGAAACCGAAAATAATCCTCATCGGCTTTTTCCTTTTCGGCAAGTTGCGTAATCTGCTCAATTTCAGATTGCAGGGCTTTATATTTTTGCAAATCCTGCCGATAATCCGCCAACAAAGGCAGCGTTTTAGCCACCGTATCCACCACATCAAACTGAAAACTCTTATTGGCAATCAACAAATTTTCGTGCTGCGAATGAATGTCTATCAGTTTGTCGCTCAAATCTTTAAGGATATTAACATTAATCGGCGTATCGTTGATAAACGAGCGCGATTTGCCGTTGGGCAACACCTCGCGGCGGATAATGCACTGCGCATCATAATCCAATTCATTTTCGGTAAAAAACGCGCTCAAATCATAGTTTGCCACATTAAAAACAGCCTCAATCACGCATTTTTTTTGTTCATCTTTCAGCGATTTGCCGTCCGCCCGCTGCCCCAACACCAGCCCAAGCGCACCCAAAATAATGGATTTTCCCGCGCCGGTTTCGCCCGTAATCACGGAAAAACCGCCGTCAAAATCAATGTGTAATTTACTGATTAATGCGTAGTTTTCTATTGTGAGGGATTGTAACATAAGTCTAAATTTTATTTGCCTGCAAAGATAGAAAAAACTACATAATAAAAAAAACTCTTTTTTTCTTGCAGGTTGTAAAAACTTTTTTCATACCTTTGCGCTCAATTCCAAAATGCTCAAAATGTTGAGAATTTGGGATAATGTTCAGATTAACAAAATGCTTATCTTTGCACACGAAACAAAAACAGAAAAATAATGACAAAAAATCCTCTATTATACATTATTTCGGGTTGTAATGGCGCAGGCAAAACAACTGCCTCTTTTACTATTTTACCTGAAATACTGGATTGTAAGGAGTTTGTCAATGCAGACGAGATTGCAAAAGGACTGTCGCCTTTTCAACCCGAAAAAGTAGCGATTGAGGCGGGGAAGATTATGTTGAAAAGAATTAATGAATTATTGAAAGAAAAAACTAATTTTGCCATCGAAACCACATTAGCGTCAAAGACATATAAAAACACGATTTTATCGGCAAAAGCCGCAGGATACAGTGTTACTTTGATATACTTTTGGTTGCAAAATGTAGAATTGGCAAAAGAGCGTGTGAAAATGCGAGTGCAGGAAGGCGGGCATAATATTGATAGCGAGATAATTGACCGCCGTTATTTTGCAGGTATCAGAAATCTTTTTGAGATTTATTTGCCGATAGTTGATGTGGCGATGATTTTTGACAATTCAAATGTGGAACATATTTATGTAGCAGAAAAAGAATTTGAGAGAAACATAAATATAATTGATAAACAGATATTTAATAAAATTTCAGAACAATATGACTTCACAAGCAAAAAATGATATTAAACAAAAAATAATCAAAGGGCTTGAATTGAATTACAAGCATTTGATTGAAGAAAAACGAGCCAAAAAACAGGCGGTTGTTGTTATGCGCAATAATCGAATTGAATATATAAATCTTTAAAGAAACAGAGAAATATGACATAAAACAAATAAAAACTCGTGCTAATTAGCACAAAATAAGACATATATAAAAATAGCGATTTGCGTTATTCTTGAACATCATTTTCCACTTGTACCCTTTGGGGTTCTACATCAAGAATAAGTTAGTGAAACGCCGTGTGTACGGCGTGGAATAACTTGCCAGATGTAGAGGCGTGGAAACCTGATGTTCAGACAGGTTGTTCCGTGCTATTTTTATTCAAAATATTCAATAAAAACAATTTGGCAAATGAAAAAAATATTCAATAAAAATGAGTTTTGTTTTATGGCAAAAATTTTTGCCATAGCAATTTTATTTACAATAATTCCACCATTTATTATTTATATGGTTAGTAACGATATAATTTTTGACAAAATAAAATTTATTCATAAATGGATAGAGTTATTTGGTGGAGGAATAATTATTGCTTTGTTGTTGTTTGTTATAACGAACAAATTTACTTATGAACAAAATAAAAATTCGGATAAAGCCAAAAAGGAACAAATAAAGTATAATCTAAACACAATAATAAACATATTGCAAACTAAATCAGAAAGTGAAAAATCTATCGGATTAGTTTATCTTGACAGTACTTTACAACTAACAATTTCCATTTCTGATGATATTTCAAAAAGTAATCTTCTCGGACAATTTAACTCTAATTATGTAGAAATAAAAAAAGAATTAGACAATCTGAATGAAATAAATGAAACTCCTAATACAATTATAAACAAAATAAATGAAATCATCAAACAATTATACTTATGAATATAGAATTGATAAAATTTAAGAATTTGCCATACTACCCCACAAATGGTTGTAAAAATAAGGCAGGAAGTTTCGTAGAACAAATAACATCATTAGTCGATTTTATTTTTAATGGAGACATAAATGTTCATCCTATGGGGTATCTTTTGAGTACGGATACTAATAAAGATATAAATCGCTATAAAAAACCACAGCCCATCGAAGGGAGTATTACTATATCAAATGCTTGGGAAAATCCAAATAGTGAAATGCCTAATAATTATGAAAATGTAGATAGTCTTGGACCATTAGAAAGGGGGTTTTTGAATTATATTTCCATAAATTCAGAAAGCGTAATCATATTAAGAGGTTATAGAGGAACAGGGAAAAGCGAGTTACTTCGGTTTCTTTCTAAATTTATGGAAGATAATAAAATACATCAGAAATGCGCTAATTATTCGTCGTGCCCGCACAAAAATATTAAAAATATCTTTCTTGATTTTAATCAGTTTTCTTTTTTAGAATTTAAAAAAGATTTATACATTGATTTATTTGAATCTATAGGACAAAAACTTAAACTTCTTTATAATGAGAATTTACTGTGCGAGTTTCTGCAAGATTGTAAAACAGATATAAATATTCCAATCTATGAAGATTATAAAAAGAAATTTGGAAATATCGATGAAGATTTAATAGATACATTGGATTGGAAAAGTTTTAATTATGAAAAGAAGTTTGGACATATCTACAATTGGCTCTGCAAGAAAAAGGATACAGGTGATGTAGCGTCTGCTTTTGTATCTATTTTGGGTATGCTGTATTTTTATATAAAGAAATATCCCAATAAAAATTGTGTAACACTTTTTATTGACAATATTGATAAATTGGAAGATATATATCAAAATGAGGCAATAGCAATAATTGACGAAATCAACAAAAAAACCGGTGCACAAGTTGTAATGACTGTCCGTTTGACTACTTTTCGTAATGTCATTGGTAACAGTTCTTTAAGTTATTGTGTTTTTGAACAATATGGGGCTTCACCTTTGGAGATATGTCTAAAAAGAATAAAACATTATCTCGATAATAAAGACACTAACAATGACTATTTGAATGTCAGATTATCTATAAAACAAAAATATCCGGAATATCTTGATGCATTTGAGAAAAGATTACAATATATATATTCAAAATTAACAGAGAACACAAATAAATTTATCCGATTAGAAAGAACATTGGAAGCATTACCCGGAGTTAGCATAAGAAAATCCATAAGATTGTTTAGAAGATTGTTTTACAACTATACAATAAAATGGCAAGAAACAGAACCTACGGAAGATATGCTTATTAGAAGTCTATATTCTTATCATTATAAAGATGGTAAAATGGATATTAATGATAGACGAATACACAATCTGTTTTGTAAATCACATACGCAAAAACTTACTTTATCTGCTTTAAGAATATTGCACATTATGGAACACTGCGAAAGAACTGGAATTCAAATAACTCGGAAAAACATAGATAATGCTATTCGTATATTTAATGACACAGATACAGATAATTTATTGCATCGCCTTTGGAAATCAGGTAAGCGGGTAATTATTTATTCGTTTTTCAGTAATAAACCAGAGGACAAAGAAAAAAATGAAGAGGCAACGCTTGAAATGACTAAATCAGGCTATTTATATCTAAAGTATTTAAGTTCTGATTTACAATATATTCAAAGTTGTTTTGAAGTAATTGATACAAAATTTGATATACAAAATATAAGTGCAGTAGTTCCTTACATAAATCAGGTAGATGGAAATTCTCATATCAAAAAAATATTGACAGAAACAGTTGAAAATATACAGAAGAATGGGACTAAATCTTTATTCCCTGATATGGTTGATTATGATGAAAGGTTTGAAAGGTTCAGATACATTCGTTCTATATTGAATGCTATTTTTTACAAAGATATAATAGAAACCATTACTTACAAGAATCAGTTTAATTCTCAAAACTCCGAATTGAAAAAAATTGCCAAAATAGATAATATGGTAACTGTACCAATCATTGTAGGGATAACAAATTCTATTATCAATATTTACAATAGAATAAATATAGATAATCATCCATATTTGAAAAATGAATTAGAGGATTGGAATAATTTTATAGTTTTAGTTCGCGAATTAAACTCCATATTTTTTCCTACATCTGATTATAAAGTTGAATTGTCAAATATCTCTACTAAATTGTCTAAAATTATAGAATAAAAATCGCTGATTTTGCAAATCGTGCCTCAAAAGCTCAATATTTCCGCAAACAAACAGCGGTAAAATTTCGGTTTTACTGCTGTTTTTATTTTAGGGTATTGTTGTTTTCAAAAAAAGCACTACCTTTGCCACCATAAAAAGACGAAATCAGGCTGGCGCAAGTTTGCAACTTGTGCCTAAAACAAAAGAAGTCTGCGACTTCGTAATAAAAAAACAAAGTTGCAAACTTTAATTGTTTTAGGCACAAGTTGCAAACTTGCGCCAGATTGCGTCAGAAAGGGCATTTTAAGTTTGGATTACTTCTGAATTATCTTATCATACTTGCTCGAATGCACCCCATCAATTTCCACAAGCAAATCGCGTACATCTTTTTTCTCTTTGTCCGTGCCTTCCGAGAAAATGCTCACCAACTCATCGCATTTGGTTTCAAAAAACATTTGCAACGCCATTGACATCGGTTTGTTGCGGTTTACCTCGCGCAACACGATGATATTCTGTGCGATACGAGCGCGGGCGTTTGCAGGACTTTTTGCCATTTCGTCAAGTCCGAGGCGGTGGTACTGGTAAAAAAACTCGCGGTATTTGCGTAGCCGCTCGTCCATAATGTTGTTGATTATTTCGTAGCGATTTCGTCCGCTGTATGCCCGCCAGCCGCCCCAACTGCTGCTCTGTGCCTGATTGACTATATTTTCCGCTTTCTGAAAATAGGGCGTGCCGCCAAAAGATGAAAAAGAATCGGAATCCAAACCGATAATCAGGTAAGCATAGTACGCCAAAACGGCTGTCAGATTGGTGTTGTCCGAAAAAGCATCGTTCTCGTTAAATTCGAGCGGCTCAAATTCTTTGTATCTAAAACTAAAATCTTTGTCCTCAAAATTGAGCAGCGTAGTGCTGTACGAAGCACCATACACCGGTCGGCGGGCTTGCACCTGTATCCGCGCATCGAAATTTTCGGTGGTCGATTGCTTGCTCACGATGATGTTGATAGAACATTCAATCCGTTCATTCACAGACATTTGCATTTCTGTCCAATGGCGGTTGTTCATATATTCCGTGATTGCCTTTTGCAGCGTAACAAACACTTCATTGTTCGTGCCTTCAACTTCCATTCGGCTCACACTAACGTTGCATTTCAACTCCTGCGCCGATGCCGAAAGCGGCAAAATGAACAATAAATATAAAATGATTTTTTTCATAATATCTCATTTTTTATTTTCTGGATTTGCTTCGTTCATTTCGACTGCGCTCAATACACCGCC
>JAISJU010000177.1 GCA_031261165.1 Prevotellaceae bacterium | reverse complement strand
ATGATAACTATCGGCACAACAAATATGAGCAATATGCCCAATCCTATAAATATTACTGATGTATCCATTTTTTTCTTTTGTTTTATTTGATTATTATTTTTTTTTTAGCACGCAGATGACGCAGATTTATAGGATTTCCGCAGATTTCTGTAATAAAAAATCTGCGAGAATCCTATAAATCTGCGTTATCTGCGTGCTAAAAGAAAAAATGCGATGGGAAGATAATTTTCTGCACAGGCAAACCGATTTTCATTGTTTTTGCCAATGCAACATATTGAATTTCAATATTTCTATAAAAAAGTTGTGTAGCAAAGGTACCGAAAACCGTGTTTCTATTGAATATTTTAGCACCCGCGTTGCCGTGATTGGAAGAATTGACTTGTTTTTGTTGCACGGCAATATTTGCAACGCCGATTTGTTGCAGTTCGTAGAAACCTGCTTTTTTGCAGGAAATACTGACTTCTTCGGCGTGAAAAGCCGCTGCCCACGAGAAAGAGGTTGCAGTGCTAAATACCAATGCAACAAACAAATAAAGTATTTTTTGAAAAGTTCTAATCATTTTTTTCTTTCACACCGCATACAGATATTCAGGCGAAAATTCTGCGCCATTATACCATTCTAAAGTGTAATCCGTTAAACCAAATTGAATAAAATTATTCCTTTCTTTCAAAGGCTCAAATTGTTTTCCCTTTAACAACGGATAAAAATCAATGACTTTCGTTTTTCCGTCATTAAATTCAACTTGCATTGTGAAATCTTTTATATAATCCACATCTACAACTCGTTTTATCAATGCAGCATCATCATACATAGTCGTCTTTACATTAAAGGTTGAATATATTTTGCATTTTCATTATTTTTCAGTTTCTCCCAATTTTCTATTAATTCCGTTTTGTGTAAATCTGCCCATTCTGCTACTTTTTTTATTACATTGGCGGGCATTTGACCTGTTACAATTCCTTTCTTCAAATCGTACACAGCACGATAACTACCATATCGGATATGAAAATGCGGCGGATTATGGTCGTCAATAAACATTGTGATGACAATACCAAAAAATCTACTAATTTCAGGCATAATTTCTTGAACTAAATTTGTCTGCAAAGATAATACTTTTTTGAACGCAAATGACGCAAATTACACAATTTTTCGCAAATATTTATTCGCATCATTTGCGGAAATTTGTGTAATTTGCGTCATTTGCGTTCAAAGTCATCTATTGCATAAACCGCACGCCATATTTATTAGCCTTATTCGGTATGCGGAACGAAAGCATCAATTCGTGCGTGCTGTACGACAAATCGTTCAGTTTCGACAAACTCAAATCGTAGGCGTAGCCGATACGGAAGAAGTTCCACTCAATACCGAGCATTGCCGTGAGCATTGAGTAATCCCACTTTTGCAAGTCGGCTTTGCGCGGCGAGGGCGGACGGTAATCTATGCCTGCCCAAATCATTTTTTTGTAGAAAACGTTGGCACCAATGGTTATCAAATTCACCTTTCCGTAGTTCAAATAAACCACTGAGGGCGCAATGTCGAAGTTTTCGTTCAACACAAAATTGCCACGCGCATAACCGTAAAAATTCATTGCCGAACTGTAAGTGGTTACTTTACTGTGCAGCATACCGAGATGCGTTACAGACGCGCCTACCAACAATTTAGGCATTGAAAGTTCCACCCCGAAGTCAAAATCGGGATTCACTTTTCCCTCTTTTTCTTGCGGAAAATCTATATCATCTACCTTTCCATCACGCAAAATGTGCTTGGTCGGGTCAAAGGACTTGTAGAGAATACCCGCGCTCACACCCAGAGAAAGCAAAAGGTCTTCCTTCAAATTCAGGTGATAAGCATAAGGTATTTTGGCATTTAGCACCGAGTTGGCAATACCGCCCGGATTTTCGTAAGCGAGCGACAAGCCTACGCCCGAACGGATATTATCGAAATAACTATGCACATTCAACAGATTGCTCTGCGGCATATTATCCACGCCTGTCCATTGGCGGCGCGTGAGAAGAAACAAGTCGTAATAGTCGCTGTTGCCTGTGGAGGCAGGGTTTCGGTTGATGCGCGAAAACCATTGTTGCGTCAGCAAAATATCGTGCTGCGCAAACGCACCGAGCGACATTATCAAAAACAGGGGAATTATTATTATTCTTTTCATAGTCGTATAATTTTAATTTATTTTTTTGTCTGAATCAGGATTTTCAGGATTTTATGATTTGCAGGATTTCAGGTTTTATCCTGTTAATCCTAAAATCCTGCAAATCCTGATTCAGATGTTATTTTAATTGTTTTTTCTCACAATATCCACTTCTACGCGGCGGTTTTGTGCGTGTTCTTCTTCCGTTTGCGCATCGGGAATAACCGGCTGACTTTCACCGTAAGGCTCTATGTGCATAATCTTTGCTGGTATGCCTTTTTCGGCGAGCAGTTTCTGAATACGTTGCGCACGGCGTTTGGATAGGCGCATATTGTATTCATCGGTGCCGCGCGAGTCGGTGTGTCCGCGAATGACAAAGTCGTTATCCTGCATAAAGTCAATCATCGTATTGTAAAGTTGGTCAAGTTCGATAAGAAATTCCTCGTTCAATATATCTTTGTCGAAATCAAAATAGAAGAGTTTCCAGGGGAAGGTCTTCATTTGGATAATCGGCTCGGATTCGGGCGTGGATTCTGCCAATGTGGGGCAAGGCTCAAGCAAGAGGCGTGCAGGGCGGTAAATATCGTCTGCATAGCCCTCGTGCCTGCCGGACACAAAGAAGATGGTGTTTTCCGTACCAATCAGGTTGTAGTCGTCAGCCGAAGAGTTATAAACGCTGTCCAAAGGCTTGGCAACGCCCCACGCATTGCCTTCTTTTTCGGAAACAAAGAGGTCTGTGCCGCCGTTTGTTTCCGTGTCAGACGAAAAATAGAGTTTATCGCCAATCACAAAAGGATAGTCCTCTTTGCCTTTGGTATTGACGTTTGTACCCGGATTTTGGGGCATTGACCAATGCGTATCGTCTTCTTTTTCAACATACCAAATATCGCGTTCGCCATTTCCAATGGGGAAATCGGCAGAGAAATAGATGCGTTTGCCGCCGTCTGCCAGCGTGGGATTGAAAAAGCCCGATAAACCCGGCGCACGATAAAGCCAGCCGGCATTCACCAGCGGCGAGCCGTCTTTGCGGTAACCCTGCAAACCCGCTATTTTCAAGCGTTTGGGCGATGTCCACGTTTTTTCTTCGGTCTGTGTGCTTTCGTAGAGCATATAATTTTTGGTCGCTTTGTCGTAATGCGAAAAGTAGATTTTATTCAAACTTTCGTCATAAGCAAATGTGCCGAAAATGCCTAAATCGGTCAGTTCTTGCGAAAACTCGGCGTTGTCGAGTTCAATATCCTGCTCAATAACATCGGCTACATAGAGTTTGATGGCACTGCCCGCAGCGGTGTCCTGCACGGAATAGACCACTTTGTTTTTCAGGAACGACATTGCCCGGTCATTACTTTCCGTATTGACTTTCGAGGGCTTAAATTCATAGCCCTGCACATATTTCTCGTGTATGGCAAAAGCACTTGTTGCCAAACCGATTGCTAATACTATTGTGATTATCTTTTTCATATCTTTTTTATTTTTTATTTGTCTGAATCAGGATTTGCATTTCGGCTACGCTCAATAACCGCAGGATTTTATGATTTGCAGGATTTCAGGTTTTATCCTGTTAATCCTTTAATCCTGCAAATCCTGATTCAGATGTTTTTTATTTTATTTTCACTACTTCAATCGTTCCTTTTTTCACTTCGCCGTCAGGCAAATTCACCACATACATATAAGTTCCCGGGTCTGCAAGTGCGCCGCGATATGTACCGTCCCAACCGTTGTTGCCTTCGCTCACTTTTTGTCCGTAGCGGTTGAAGATTATTATATGGCAATTGATTTCGGGTATAAAGTCATCATTGTAGCCGTCTTTGGTGTAGGGCGTAATGGCGGTAGGCCAGATAACCGGAATATCTATTTCCGCAGGCTCTGACGGACAGCCGTTGTTGTCGGCTACTACCGTTATTTTACGGTCTTTGTAGAGGCGGATTGTCAGCGTATTATCTACGGTTGTCGTGTCTTTTTTGCCATCGTTCCATTGATAATTTCCGAGATTATCCATATTCAACTTCACTTGCACCGTTTGACCCGGCGTTACCATTTCTTTGTCCTGATGGGATTGTGCGCTGATGTTTTCGTACTCCAGTATCAAACCGGTTATCGGCGGAACGATGTCCGGTTTTACCGAGTCCGAATAATGCACGCACGGAAGGCTTGAATTAACGCGATACCAATGATTATCTGCTGCACTACGCATTCTGTCGTTCAGCCTTAGCCAGTCAATACCATTAATAGAATACTCATAATAAGTATCCGCATCTGTCAATGCCGGCAATTCAAATGCTGCATTTTCACATACAGATGCCGGTTTGTTCAAAGGAAGTTTAGTATTGGGGGTATTATCTTTGGTAATAGTTACTGTTGCCGTATCTTTACAGCCATTGGCGGCAGTTACTTCCAAACGATAATCGCCCGGCTCGGTTATGGTTGCCGTTCCGTCAAGCCATACATAACTGCCAACGCCGTTTGGTGTCAGCGTAATGCTCGGTACCGAACAAGACAATTCTGTTCCGCTCGGCGTAATGCCTGCGGTCGGTTTGGTTTTGTCGTCCGTTATGGTTATGCTTTCTGTATCCGTACAACCGTTTGCGGCGGTTACGGTTACTGTGTAAGTGCCTGTATTTGTTATTGTTGCAGCAGCAGCACTACCTAAACCATTATCCCAAGCGTAAGTACCGCCGCCGGTTGCCGTTACGCTTATGCTTGTGGTTGCGCAAGTCAATATAGTGGTGCCGGTAATGTTTGTGATGTTTGCCGTTGGATTCGGGTTGCCATATTGTACCGTAACTGTTTGCGCCGCACTTACATTTCCGCAAGCGTCCGTTAAGGTTATCGAAACTACTTGGTCGGCGGTTATTACCGTACCTGCCGGAGGTGTTTGCGTATAAATAAGACTTCCCGCTGCCGTGCAGTTATCGGCTTTGCTTATTACTAAACTTTCCAAATCGGGAACTTCAAAAACACAATTTCCTGCCTCATCCGGATTAGCCGTTGTTCCGCTTAAACCAAATGTAGGAGCAGATTTGTCGCCACCGGTATAAACAATTGTCTGATTTGTCAATTCATTATTACAAGCATCTGATACCTTAAAGGTATAAGTACCTGTCCAAGAACAATTTGTTCCTGTTACTGTTGTTCCGGTCAATGTTGCGGTTACTGTGCCGCCACAATTGTCGGTATAACCAGTTGCCGCATTTAAAGTTGCAAAAGCAGGAACACCCAAAGGCATCGTACTTGCATCTACAAAGCAAGCGTTAATGTTTGTTGTGCCACTCGGAGCAGTGCCGGTCGGAGCGGTTTTATCGCCGCCGGTATAAACAATTGTCTGATTTGTCAATTCATTGCCGCAAGCATCGGATACCTTAAAGGTGTAAGTACCTGTCCAAGAACAATTATTGCCTGTTACACTCGTACCGGTCAAAGTTGCGGTTACGGTGCCAGCGCAATTATCCGTATAGCCCGCTGCCGCTGCTGTCGGATTAAAGGCGGGAACACCCACAGGCATTGTCGTAGCATTTACAAAACAAGCATTGATATTGTTTGTGCCGGCAGGAGCAGTACCGGTCGGGGCAACATTATCTGCCACCGTAATATCTGCATCATTTGTAGCCGTACAGCCTTTGGCATCTGTGATGTCTATTTTTACATTCACATTGCCGCAAGTAGCCGGAATGGTTACAGACACATTGGCTGTTGAGCCTGTTGCACCTGTCCAAGCGTAAGTATAAGATGCTGTACCGCCGATTACATTTGCCGTTACAGATACGGCATTGGCACTCGGACATACGGTAGTTGGCACGCCTGTCAAAGTTACGGTTAATTCATCAGGCTACGTAATCGTTACCGCTACATCATAAGTACAATCAACATCGTCTTTTACCGTAACGGTATAATTACCGGCTGTCAATCCGTTGAATGTACCGCTATCCTGATATACGCCACTACCTAATTTATATTGATAGTCGGGTGTGCCGCCACTGCCCTCTACTGTTACAGAGCCATTGCTGCCGCTATTGCAACTTACATTGGTTTGGGCGGCAATGCTTCCGCTTAATGTTCCGGACTGCGCAACAGTAGCCGGTAAATTAAATTCACAGCCGTTGGCATCTTTAACCGTTACAGTATGTTCGCCACCTGCCAAACCTGTAAATTTTGCTTCTGAAACAAAACCTCCACCACCTATATTATAGGTGTAACCGCCTGTACCTCCTGTTACATTTTTAACCGTTACCGTACCGTTATTTGCTCCGCAAGTAGCGGGCGTTTGGTCGTAAGCAGCACTAATAGCAGTTGGCGCAGCATTGATGGTTGCGCTTGCGGTTGCCGTACAACCTTTGCTGTCGGTTACGGTTACGCTGTAATTGCCTGCCGACAAGCCTGTCAAATCTTTGGTTGTCGCGCTGTTGCTCCAAGCGTATGTATAACCGGGAGTACCACCTGTTACAGTCAAATCTATGGAGCCTGTGTTTATTCCCTGTCCTGCGGCACAAAGAATTTGTGTCGGAACAGCATTTGCGGTGGGTTTCGGATTGACGGTTATTGTTGCAACGGCAGTGTTTTTACAGCCGGTTGCCGTTACCGTACCTTCAACTGTATATTGTTTTCCGTTTGTCGGGGCAGTAGCGGTTACACTTGCACCGATTGTTGCACTTAATCCGCTTGTCGGTGTCCAAGTATAAGTATCTGCACCGCTTGCCGTGAGCGTGGCATTAGCATCTGCACAAATTTCGGGGCTGTTTACCGCAACATTCGGTTTCGCATTGACGGTTATTGTAGCCGTTGCCGTATTTTTACAGCCGGTTGCCGTTGCCGTACCTTCTACGGTGTATTGTGTGCCGTTTGTCGGGGCGGTAGCGGTTACGCTTGCGCCGATTGTGGCACTTAAATTTGTTCCCGGTGTCCAAGAATAAGTGTCTGCAGTACCGGAAGCTGTAAGTGTTGCATTATCGCCTGTACAAATAGTCGGGCTGTTTACACTAACATTCGGTTTTGCATTAACGGTTATTGTACCGGTAGCCTGCGCAGCAGTACAGGGTGCTACCTGTCCGGTGGTCATTACTGTATAATTAAATGTACCTGTTACTGTCGGCGTACCGGAAATAGTATATGTTGTACCGCTCAACGAGCCGGTTACGCCGGCGGGCAAGCCTGTAACAGTCGCGCCTGTGGCACCGCCGCCAAGCGTGTAGGTAATAGCCGTAAGGGCTGCATTTTCACAAACGCTTTGTGTATTATTGCTGCTTGTTAAAGTGATGGTCGGCGACTCATTCACCTTAACCGTAATTTTAGCATCAGTCAAACAAACCGCTTTTTTGGCGTGAATATAATAAACTGTGTCTTTTTGTGGTGTTCCCAGCGAATATTGCGTGATTATTTGTCCCTGTGTCCAACTCGGAATTACGGTTGTAATATCGGCATACGCGCTCCAACACCAGTAAACATTGCTATAATCGCCGCTCGGCGTAGTAACGGTTGCTTTTAAATTCACCGCTGTTCCTTTACATACGACAATCGTATCCTGTGTCGGCGTAAGGGATAAATCGCCGGTTTGATTGACCGTAAATACGCCCGAATAAATATCGGTTACGGCACAGTCGCCAAGAGCTGACAGCGAGGAAATGTTTGCCGCTCTCGTAGAGTCTGCCGAAAGTTTGGCACGGAAATAGCGAGTGGAACCGACACCGTCCTGTGGATTGAAAGTATATACTTTTGAAGTGCTTGCGTCCTTATCTGCAACCGGTATCCATTGGTCATCGGGCAAGTCTTTACTGACATCATTATACATCCATCTGCAATAAACAGTCTGTTCGCCGCCCGGCGAGATTAAGCCCCATTGCGACACTTCGGCGCGAAGTTCTATGCTTTTTGCTTTTGTGCTGCAAACATCTATTTCCTGATTGGCTGTACCAGCCTCGTATGCAAAAGCGGTGGGCGAACATTTGGTAACCACAATATCGTCAATAAGAAGGTCATTACCTTCGCCGCCGGTATAGTTGTTTTTCAGTTTCAGCACGTAGGTAACACCTTCGGCTATAACAGCAGGCGTTGTAAATTCAAGCGACATCTGATGCCACAGAAAACTTCCGCCGGCAGTACCGCCAAAATCGCCTGTATTTTTACTTTCTACCAATGTTTCTACACCTCCGAGAGATTGATACACTTCAAAAAGAATAGCAGATGGTAATTGGTTCGGATTAGCCACCGAAGCATACCAGGCTGAGAAGTCATAACTTGTATTGGGACACACGCCCGATAACGTTAAAGTGTAAAACAATCCGGCAGTAAAAGATGCATTAACCATTAATGCGCCGCTGTTTGTTGCACCGTTGGCGGTATGTTCATTAACGGGTATCCTACTGCTCCACCAACTGAAATTACCACTTGATTTTACAATCGCATACTCATTATCCCCCATATTGCAACCATCGGCACTTCCGGAATTATTATATGAATACTGAGTACCAATAGTACCTTTTCCTGCCGGCAAGGGTGCGCAATATCCATTACAGTCCTGATAATTACGATGGATAATAACACCATTTCGTTTATCGGTGCTTTGGTCTGTTATTACATTGGTAATATCAAAATGTTCTTCAAACACGGTAGAGGCAGTACCTACACTGCTGCAACAGAATTTGGTTGTTACTGTTGTATTGAGCGTAATGTTACAATCGGGGTCGTAAGCATACCAGATTGTGCTGACATCAGTACCAAAGGGCGCACTTGTCATATAAGTGTTTCCGGTAGCCAGAGGCGTGCCGAATACCGCATTTTCATACCATTGCACATTGTCGCCAAGCCCTCGTGCTATAAAAGTAATTTTGGCACCTTCGCAATATTTACCGTCTGGCAAAGCGTCTTCGCTGACAATTTTTTCAGTGTATTTGATAAAATCCCAACTTTTTGTTCCCCAAGCGTGACTGTTACTTGTAAAAAAAACATAAGGCGTTTTCGCATCTTCATTAATATGACAATCGGTATATTGACCGTGCAAAGGACGATTCGGATAATGCCAGAATTTTTCAATAATTGTTGTGGTAAAATTTGCATTTACAGGTGTGGTACCCAGTTCAAAGCAGAAAGTCGACATTATTTTGTTGGCATCATTGTCGGCATTTGCCGCCGTTGCCGCATCGCCGCCGCTGTTCCAAGTTTCAAGATGCAAAGCATTGTTACTGTTGTCGCAGTCATAATAGTGGTCGTAGCCTGCATCAAAATTAGCGTTAAAGAATTTACCCGATGCATAGTTGCGGATAAAATAATAGGTTGTTCCGCCAACCACACGGCTATACACAAGCCACAGATAGTCGGTATTTTCCAAGTCGCTTTCAGAGGGATTAAATACACGGCTGGCTTCTATATATCTATTTTCATTTTCCTTAATATACTGGTTTGTAAAACCCGCGTAATTATTTTTAATGTAATAGGGTCCGCCTACAAATGTAAAACCGCTTAAATCATAATCCTGTACCGAAATGGCATTGCAATTACTTGCCGAAATTGTCGCTACGGCAGAGTATGCCGGTGCGCAGGAAGCATTTGTTACTACTGCGCGATAGTAGTAGTCGCCTAAGGCAAGATTGCCGGTAGAAAGTGTTGCAGAGGTTTCGCCGTCAATGTTTGACCAAGTGTCAACTCCATTGGGACTTGATTGCCATTGAATAGTGCCGGTATAGCCGGTCAGTGTAATATTGGTGGAAGTACCCGGTAATATTTGTCTTGATGTCGGCGAGATATTGCCCGGCACAGAGCCGATTACCGTAACGGGTTCTGATGCAACGCTCCAACAGGTGCCGTTCTGTTCGCGCAAGTAGTATTTTGTACCTGTTGCTGCGGCAGTCGTAGGATTGCCTGTTGTTAATTTGCCTGTTGCCGCTGTTTGCCAACGATAAGTATAAGAGTGAGTACCCGGTTCCAATGCACTTAATGTTTCGCCGGTGCAGATATTTTCTAACGAAGGTGCAGGCTTGTTCGGCTTGGTAAGACCTTCGCAATCGCAAAAGTCTAAAGTATTTTGAATAATGGCAGGGGCTTGATAGGCTGCGTTTGCAGTGCTATTGAGGTTTGCGGCACCATTTGCACCTGTGTAAGAAGGTGTCGGGTCGCCGCCCACTGCGCCGCGGTCGTAATTTGAATCGGGTCCCCAATACCAAGTACCGGTATTATAATAAATGTTGCTTTTATCTGATTTAATATTTCCCAGAATACAGATGGTGGCACTTGAATTGTTTGGAAATTTAAAATTTTCTTTACCCGCAACGTATGTAAAGTTATTGATATAAAGCGGAGCAGTGCCTTCAACCGTCAAATCTGAGCCTGATTCGGGACTAATCCAATGGATATTGGGCGCATCGTAGGCACAATTATCATTTTTCCAAGCGATATGCCCATTGGCTGTGGTAATAATTTTACCGGTTTTATAAAAATTGATTGTTCTGCCGGTTGCATTAAGAATACCCTGATTAATGGTCAATCGTTTGGAGTTGTTATTATCGTTACCTTCCGAAAAATAAATATCATTCAACAAAGTAACAACGGCAGTCGACGAATTCAAATCAATGGTCAGATTTAAAAATCTTCTTTCGTTGTTATTGTTGGCAAAATTAGTACCGCCGATAGTAGTACCGCCGTTGCCTTTCATCGTTATTTTTACATTGGCATTGTTTTGATTGGTGGTTTGATAAGTGCCGTTTACCGTAAAATTACCGTGAATTTCGATAGGGAAACCTGCGTTGTTGTTTTGGTTTAACGTGCCGTTAACAGTTAAATTGCCATTGACGACAAGTGTATTGGCAGCATTATTACCATCAAAAGTAAGGGTAGCACCTGAATTAATAGTAAGCGAGGCGCAAGTAATAGTAGCGGCATTTACCCGAACATTGTTTGCAACTACGACATCATCTCCGGCAACGGGAGCAGTTCCTCCCCAAGTTGTCGGCGTATTCCAATCGCCGTTTTGTGTTGAGGTTACTGTCGCGGCATTTACAGAGAAAGTTAAAAACAGTGCAGAACATAACAATATTCTACACCAATTAAAAAGTAATTTGTGTTTCATAGTATTGAGATTTTAAGGGTTTTCAGGTGTTTCAACGTGAGTAGTTTTCAACCCCCAAATGTACTAATTTTTCCGCACATACAAGAAATATTGCAAAAACTTTTCGACTTTAACTTATATTATTTCTTTTAGGACTAACTTTTTCACAAAAAAAGAAAACGTTTGTTTTGAGAAACGTTTTCTGTAAATTTGGTTATTAGAGTGTTTGTTTTTATTCTTTTGCCAATACAAGTGCTTTTTGATACAAATTTTCTGCTATCCTTATAGATGAGGTTTGCAATATATCCAACATAGGTTTTATTTCGTTTATATATCCTTTTTGTTTTGCCAGCAACAAAATACCCAATGTGCCAATGATTTTTATGTTATTGTATTTTGCTATTTTACGCCCTTTTCGCTCGTCAATCAATAGAAAATCGGAATTTTTCTCCCAATAGAGTGTCATTGCCTCCGATTCGCCTGCATCTAATATCATATTATAGGTTTGAAACAAGTGTTTGTCTGTGGCAGCACATATTTTATCTTTAGCCCACACATATAATTTCTCTGCTTGCGGTTTATCCCCTACTGTCAATTCATTGAATACGGTTTGAGGTATCAACACATTATCAAATATTTTGTCAAGCAAAGGCAATTCGTTTATAATTGCCAAAGCCACTATCGGCGAAGTGTCGCAAACAATAATCATATATTAAACTGTTTTATTTCTTCTTCTAATTCGTCTGCCTGATAATCTATTACCGGTACAGAAAGTATTGCAAGATACGCCATAAAGTCGTAAATATTCATTCCTGTCAATTCGGCAGCTTGGCTAATTGTCAGTTTCCCTTTTTTGTACAGTTGCACACCATATTCTCTTCGCATATCGTTTTCTATTTCCTGCTTGTTCATATTCATAGCAAGCAATATCTGCAACGAGAGCGGAATGGTTATGTTTGCCATGTTTTTTTCGGGCTGTTGCCTTTTCCGATAATGAACAGAAGTATTATTGGGCTGTATCTCTGTTCGAGGTCTTGCTATTGTTGTTTCCATTTTTTTCTGTTTTAAATTTTCAAAGTTCAAAGGTACTAATTTTTCCGCACATACAAGAAATATTGCAAAAACTTTTCGACTTTAACTTATATTATTTCTCTTAGGAGTAACTTTTCCACAAAAAAAACGTTTGTTTTGAGAAACGTTTTCTATCCAAAGCAACTTTTCCAAAATTCAAAACTTTGGAAAAGTTCGGCTTTTATATATCTTTCAAATTATGCCCCATACGTTCCTTTTTAGTCTTCATATATTTCTCATTATAAGGATTGGGTGCGATTTCGAGCGGAATATTTTCTACGATTTCCAAGCCGTAACCTTCCAAACCGATACGTTTTTTGGGGTTGTTGGTCATCAGACGGATATTTTTCACGCCCACTTCGCGGAGGATTTGCGCCCCCACGCCGTAGTCGCGTTCATCGGCGTTGAAACCCAAGTGCAGGTTGGCATCAACCGTGTCTAAGCCGTTTTCCTGCAATTTGTAGGCGGCAATTTTGTTCATCAAACCGATGCCGCGTCCTTCCTGATTCATATACACAACCACGCCTCTACCCTCTTTTTCGATGATTTCCATCGCTTTGTGCAACTGCTCACCACACTCGCAGCGTTTTGAGCCGAAAATATCGCCGGTCATACAGGAGGAATGCACGCGCACCAGCACAGGCTCGTCAGGCTGCCACGCGCCTTTGATTAATGCCACGTGTTCCAATCCGTTAGACGTTTGGCGAAAAGGTATCAGGTGAAAATTGCCATAGGCGGTGGGCATATTCACTTCTTCGCCTTTTTCTACAAGCGACTCGTTTTTAAGGCGATAGGCAATTAAATCTTTGATGGTAATGATTTTCAGCGAAAATTTCTCGGCAATTTCCGTGAGTTGCGGCATACGCGCCATTGAGCCGTCTGCGTTCATTATTTCAATCAGCACGCCTGCGGGATACAGCCCCGCGAGCCGCGCCAAATCGACCGCTGCCTCTGTGTGTCCCGCACGGCGAAGTACGCCTTTGGTCTTTGCCCGCAGGGGGAAGATATGCCCCGGTCGCCCGAAATCTTCGGCTGTTGCTGTTGCAGATGTGAGGTGTTTGAGCGTGGCGGCGCGGTCTTCTGCCGAAACGCCGGTGCTGCAGCCTTCGAGTTTGTCGATGCTCACGGTAAAGGGTGTGGCAAGCAGCGAGGTGTTTTGCTGTACCTGCATTTGCAAGTCAAGTTCGGCGCAACGGTCTTCCGTCAATGGGGCGCAAAGCACGCCGCGCCCTTCGGTTATCATAAAATTGATTTTTTCGGGCGTAACGAGTTCGGCGGCGGTAATGAAATCGCCCTCGTTCTCGCGGTCTTCGTCATCTACTACTATGATGATTTTTCCTTCGCGGAAATCTTTTATTGCTTCTTCTATTGAGTTCATAAAGTTTAAAAGTTCAAAAAGTTCAAAAGTCCAAAAAGTTTAAATTCCTTTGTAACATTCATTGATTTTTTCTTTGCGCAGCCTTTGTGTCCTTTGCGGTTACATTTTACCGCAAAGTTCGCAAAGATTTTCGCAAAGAACACAAAGGCAATATTTGTTTATTTGTCATCTATAAATAATTGAAGATAACGGAATAAGTGTCTGTAAATTATTGCGTTTTTTGTTTTATATATTCAGTTTATCGGTTAATTTTCTCATAGTTTTTTTATATACTTTTATATACAAAGAAGATGGATTAATCAATATTGATATTTTTTTGATAACCAGAACATACGCATCTGCATTCAACAGTGCAGCATCTTTGGCGGCTTTGTAAGTCAAAAAGATACCAAAGGGCAGCAACACCGCCGCACTGAGCCACATTCCTTCCCACACCTGCCACATTCCCTCACGGGCAAATTTGTAACCGGTATTATCTATAATGTAATAAATAATGAACAGGAAAACGGAAATAACAACCGGCATTCCCAAACCGCCCTTGCGGATAATTGCGCCGAGCGGTGCGCCGATAAAAAAGAAAATGAGGCAAGCAAAGGAAAGCGTGAATTTGCGATGCCACTCAATGGCGTGTCGGCGCAAAAGATACTGATTGTCCTCTATTTCGTATTTTTTGAACGACAGACTGCTGCTTGTCGCACTCGTTTCCTGCAACGCGCGGCGAATTGCCTCGCGCTTATCATCATTACTTAATGTATTATATAAGGAGTCAATGCTCAGTTGGGTGCTTACATCAACCACAGGCTTGTTCGTGAGGCGCGTATTGTCCGTATTATTCTGATAATAAGGCATCGAACGCGTTGCCTGCTGTTTGAAATCGCGGGCAAGGCTGTCGATTTTGACGTTGAACGTGTCAATGTCGCGCCCAAGTTGCAGCACATTTTTGCTCACATACTTGTTGGTCATCATACTTTCGTCCATTTTGGTGAAACTGCCGTCAAATTCTATCAGGGTTTGTTTCATCTGAAAAGACTCGCGGCGGTAAGGCACGTTGCTCCGTGCGGTTTTCTGGTCTTTCAAATTCTCAAAAGATTCGCCATTATAGAGCGTGAAAACGATAAATTGCTTGTCGTCAGTAAATTGCAGCCGCGCCGAGTCGGCTACCGTAACCGTGATGTTTTCAAAGCCTTTCGAGAGGTCGTATATCATTATGTCTTTTAGCAGGTTATGTTTGTGGTCTTTGCCCTTCACATATACGCTGTAACCGCTGATGCCGTGGTAAAACACGTTTTCGGGAATTTCGATTTCGGAGGATTTATCGCGAATGGAATAAATCAAAGTCCAGAGTTTGACCTGCGAATGCGGAATAACATTGTTCGCAAAGAAAAACGCGCCGATGCTGATAAACGAAATGGCAATTACCAGCGGTCGAATGATACGGAACAGCGAGATGCCCGCCGCTTTCATCGCCAGGAGTTCGAGCCGCTCGCCGAAATTGCCGAAAGTCATCAGTGCGGCAAGCAAAACCGCCAAGGGCAACGCCATCGGCACGAGCGTGAGGGCGGAATAAAAGAAAAATTCGGCGAGAACAGTCAGGCTCAACCCTTTGCCAATCATTTCATCGACATATTTCCATAAAAACTGCATCAGCAGAATGAAAAGGCAGATGAAAAAGGTGGCAAAAAGCACCGTGATGAAATTCCTGAGAATGTATCTATCTAATTTTTTGAACATACCATAAAATTTTTACCGCCAATCCCTTAAAGGGCAGGTCTGTTAAGTTCTTTGTAAAACATACCGAACAATGTAAGTTTTGTCATTGCGGGCTTGACCCGCAATCCCCTTTTCTGCTTGCCATTCTGACGAAAGCCGGAATCCCTTTTTTCAGGGGATTGCGGGGCAAGCCCGCAATGACAGGAACTTAACAGCCCTGCCCTAAAGGAGGCTTTGCAGAGTATCCCCTTTAGGGAATTTAGGGATTAAAAAAGCAAACTGAAAAACACAAGGTTTTTCAGTTTGCAAAAGTAGTGATATTTTTAAAAACACCGTTATTTCTGTTCTTCTTTTTTGCAGCATTTTTTCTCGCCTTCTGCTTTGTCGCATTTTTTCTTGCAGCAAGCGTTGGCATCAATAAATGCTTTTTGTTCTGCCGTTGTGGTCAGTTTGTCGTACTCAGCCCAGATGGAATCGCATTTGGCGATTTTGGCTTTTGCCTCAGCGCGTTTTGCGTCAATAAAGCCTTTTTTCCTGGCTATCAGTCCTTCTTGAACATCAACCGTGAGGCTGTCGAATTTTTCCCATTGTGCTTGGAATTGGGCACAGACTTGTTTTTGCTCTTCGCTCAGACCTTCGCAACACGGTTTTTGACACTCTTTCTTTTCGTCTTTTTTGCAGCAGGATTTTTCGTCTTTACTGCCGCCGCAGCACGATGCCAACAAGAAAGCCACTGACATTGCGCCTACAATGAATGATAATTTTTTCATAAGTTTTTACTTTTTAAAAGTGAATAAATAAAATCAGGCTGCAATATTACGCACTTTTTTTGAAACCTGCAAGTGTTTTGGAAATTATTTTTCGATATTACACAAAAAATTCTCAACTCATAACTCTTAACTCTTAACTTATTGCTACCTTTGCAGGCAAAAGAAAAAGCGATTTTATGAAGTTACGTTTTACCCTGTTTTTGTGCTTTACTGCCGTTTTTTGCGCTAATGCCCAACGCTTTGAGTGGGCGGTTAATGCACTTGGTTTTGCCGATAACCGCGAGTATCATTCCGATTATCAGATTGACCAGTCGATGTTCGGCATTCGCTTGGCACCCGAAATCGGTTTGGGGTTCGGCGGTAATCACCACCTTCGCGTGGGCGTTGATGTGCTGAAAGAGTTTGGGCGCGAGATGAACAAAAATGATGTAACTTATACGGCTTATTATCATTTTCAAAAAGAGCCGTTTTCGTTTTATTTCGGCAGTTTCCCGCGCAAATTGGCGGTGGGCGAGTTTCCTGCGCCGTTTTTTCAGGACAGTTTGACCTATTACTGCCCGAATATCAACGGCTTTGTGTGGCGTTACGAAACCGCACAGGGCAACGCTTCGCTTTTCTTGGATTGGACAGGCAGGCAAGCCGTCAATCGGCGAGAGAGTTTCACAGCCGGCTCGGCAGGCATTTACCGAAAGGATATTTTTTACGGAAAGTATCAATATTACTATCGCCACTACGCACTCAGCCTTGTTTCCAACGAGGAGGAACGCATACACGACAACGGACTGCTGCACGCAGCGGTGGGCGTTGATTTGAGCGAGAAAACGTTTTTTGATACATTATATATTAATGTCGGTTATATGATGGGAATGGAGCGGCGGCGCAACGTTCCGGGTAAATGGAATGTGCCGCAGGGGTTGTTTGTAGAGGCACAAGCCGAGTGGTGGCGTATCGGCATTAAAAATACGCTTTATGCGGGCGAGGGCTTGATGATTTTCTACCAAACGCCTTACAATGACGGCGGTTTGTACTTGGGCGACCCCTATTATCAGGCAAAAATTTATAACCGCACGGATTTGTATGCCAATATTATCAAATCAAACCGGGTAAAAGCAAGTCTTGACTGGTCATTTCATTATGACGGCAAGCGGGTGAGCAGCCAACAACAATTTATTTTAGTTATTAATTATTAATGCCAATCACGAGTTGAAATTGTATTTTTTGCCCGATAGGGCATTCATATCAATAGAAAAAAATGAGTATTTTGTCTTTTTCCCCGTAGGGGGATACACAAAAATAGGTATTGTGAATGTCCTACGGACATTCAGGTAAATATAGATATTGTTATTCTATTGATATGCAAGCCCTAACGGGCTAATTCAACCCGTGATTCGCATTATTAGTTGATAGTTATTAGTCAATAATCTTTTAATTAATCATTTACAATTGAGTATAGTTACCATCATCGAATATCTCGGCACTTTTGTTTTTGCCATTAGCGGTTTGCGAATGGCATCGGCAAAGCAGTTCGACCTTTTCGGGGCGTATGTGGTGGGTTTTGCTACGGCGGTCGGCGGGGGGACTACGCGCGACTTGCTGCTTTCCCAAACGCCTTTTTGGCTTGATACGCCCGGTTATTTGATTTGTACCGGCGTTGCGCTGGTGTTTGTTATGATTTTCAGCCGCTATCTTATTCGCCTCGAAAATACGTTTTTCTTTTTTGATACCATCGGTTTGGGCTTGTTTGTGCTCGTAGGGCTTGAAAAAACCGTGATGCTCGGCTATCCGCTGTGGGTGGCGGTGATTATGGGAATGATAACCGGCGCGGTGGGCGGCATTATCCGCGATATTCTGATAAACGAAGAGCCGCTGATTTTCCGAAAAGAAATTTACGCGCTTGCCTGCGTGGTTGGCGGATTGATTTATTGTGTCTGCCACCATTTTGGACTGAATGATATTGTTACGCAGATTGTTACCATAGCGGGGGTGATACTGGTACGCTTTGTTTCCGTGCGTTTTCATTTGAGCCTGCCTGCGTTGAAAGGGGAAGAGAAACCGTGAATGCTGCCACCGGACAATTCATCATTGACCACATCAACGAAGACGTGTCAAAATTAGCATTGTCCGCCAAGCGGAATGCCGAAGTAGATGTGCCTTTCGCTTTGCAGCAAATCAAGGCACGCCAGCACGCGCGTGCGAAACTGCCTGCGTGGTACGAAACTGCCGAGATTGTTTTTCCTGCACAGATTTCCGTTGAACAGAGTTCGTCTGAACAAACGGCTTTGTATAAGACTACTTTAATCGGAAAGGGGATTGCGGGTCGCGCCCGCAATGACAAAACCACGTTGCTCGATTTGACCGGCGGAATGGGCGTAGATACGGCGTTTTTGTCGCAGACATTCTCGAAAACAATTTATGTGGAACGCAATGCCGACCTTTGCGAAACGGCAAAACATAATTTTTCGGTGTTGGGCTTGCATAATATTAATGTGGAGAATGCCGATGCCGTTGATTTTTTGAAGAAAACAGAAACAGTTGATTGTATTTTTATAGACCCCGCCCGCCGAGATGTGCGAGGCAAAAAAGTGGCTGCCTTTGCCGATTGCGAGCCGAATATTTTGGAAATATTGCCCGCGCTGCTGCAAAAATCGGAAACGGTTTTGATAAAAACTTCGCCGATGTTGGATATTTCGCAGGCAGTCAAAGAACTTCGGAATGTGGCGGAAATTCACGTTGTAGCCGTAGAAAACGAGTGTAAGGAGTTGCTTTTTCTTTTGAAAAAAGATGTTCCGAGTGAGCCTAAACTTGTTGCTGTCAATTTTCCGAAGAACGCGCCTGTGCAACGCTTTTCTTTTACTTTGAACGAAGAACGAAATGCCGTTTGCCGCTTTGCCGAAAATCCCGAAAAGTATTTGTATGAGCCGAATGCAGCCCTCTTGAAAGCGGGCGCGTATAAACTGATTGCCGAAAGATTTAGTCTGAAAAAACTGCACCCGAACAGCCATTTATATACTTCCGAAACACTTTGCATTGACTTTCAGGGGCGAGTTTTTGAGGTGGAAGAATGTTTTTTATCGAAAAAAATTAATGTAAAACAAGCAAACATCGCCGTGCGAAACTTCCCCGAAACGGCTGAAAATCTGCGCCGAAAATTGAAAATTGCTGATGGCGGAGAGGTGTATCTTTTTGCTACTACGCTTTTTGATGGGCGGAGAGTGATGATGAAATGCAGGAAACTATAATATTCTTTTTATTTAGACTTTCCAAGTTTTAAAAACTTGGAAAGTCTTTTTTTAGTAATCTTTTCGTACAAGAAACATAATTTTATCGTAACCGTTTGGTTGCAATTTTAGCGGACTTTTGCAGCAAAATTATAAACAAAAGTTATGCAGCGGTTTCTTGTGATTTTCGGGTTATTGTTTTTTCAACAGGGTTTTGCACAATCTGTCGGCGATAGCGTGGATATATTGTATGCAGAAAATCCGCGAACGGAATCGCTTGCCGAAGTGGTGATTGTGGGCGGCGAGGTGCGGAATACGGAATTTAGCGCACGAAATATTGAGAGAAACGCGGTGAGCGTGGTGAATGTGATGAGCGCGAAAGCCATTGAGTTGTCGCCGGACTTGACGGTTGCCAACGTTATTCAACGAATGTCAGGCGTTACGATTGAGCGCAACAGCAGCGGAGACGGGCAGTACGCTATCTTGCGGGGAATGGATAAACGGTTTAATTACACGCTGGTGAATGGCGTGAAAATTCCAAGCCCCGACAATAAAAACCGCTTCGTGCCGCTTGATATTTTTCCGTCAGAATTGCTCGACCGGCTCGAAGTTACCAAAGCATTGACCGCCGATATGGAGGGTGACGGCATAGGCGGGGCGGTGAATTTGGTGATGAAAGATGCGCCCGAGCGGTGGCAATTCAACGTCAATCTTTCCACAGGATATAATGCGCAATTTTTCGGGCGCGACTACCAATCTTTTAAACCTTCGGCTATCAACCGCCAATCGCCTAACGAACTTTACGGACTAAAATACGAGGCGCAAATGAAAAATTTCAGTACCGCCAATTTGCATCTGAACGAGGGGCGTGCGCCGCTGAATTACGCGGGCGGGTTTTCTGCCGGCGGACGGCTGTTTGGGCAACGGCTGGGGGTTTTGCTGGCGGGCAGTTATTCCGACACTTATCGCGGAAACAGCAGCGATGTGTATGGCGCAACTTCGGGCGCAGACGGCACGCAGAGCATCACGCGCCGATACTTTTCTAACGAGCAAAGCCGGCTGGGAACGCACCTGAAACTTGACTACAGGTTTTCGCCGCGCCACAAACTGATGTGGTACAATGCGTATATGGATTTCCGCAATGCGCAGGTGCGCGAAGAGAACGGCGAGAAGACGCAAAACTATCGCCTGAGGTGGAATCACCAAACTATTTTCAACTCTACGCTCAAAGGCTCGCACGCTTTTTTGAGAAACGACAAGTTGCGGGCGGACTGGTCGCTTGCATACGGCGATGCGTTTAACGAAACGCCGGACAATGTGCAGATTGCGATGATTGTTCTCAATAATTTGACCAAAATTGACCAAAATAACAGCACTACGCGCCGGTGGGAACATAACTCGGACAGGGACAAGGCGGCTTACGGAAATGTGCATTACGACATCGCGCCCGCGTTTGGCGGAACGCTGACGCTTTCCACAGGCGGAATGTTTCGCAACAAGCAGCGCGGCAGTTATTTTAACGAATACCGCTTTACGCCGATGTATGACACTAAGCCGCCGGTTTCGCAGCACGAGGCTATCAGGGGCATTGACTGGAATAATTTTGACGAAATAAAATACGGCGTGGCTGCGTTCGGCAATTTGAGCGACCCGCTTAATTATGATGCCACAGAGGATATTGGCGCAGGTTATTTTTCGGGAAAATTTATTTTTAGAAAATGGCAAGTAACGGCGGGCATTCGCGCGGAACACACGCAGCAGGGATATGATTTGAAATTTCCAACGGAGGGGGCGCAAAACAGCGGACAGCAGGATTACACGGACTGGCTGCCGAGTTTGCACGTCAAATATGGCGTGCACCGGAATGCGAACTTGCGCTTTTCTTACGCGCGAGCCATCAATCGCCCGAGTTTTTTTGAGATTGTGCCTTACAATATGATTTACGAGGATTATAAGGAAAAGGGCAATCCGAATTTGCAGCACACGGTTGCCGATAATTTTGACTTGCGCTACGAGTTTTTCCCAAAGGCTTCGGAGCAAATGATGCTGGGGGTTTTTTACAAGAAAATTAAAAATCCCATCGAAACGGGCATTGAAACATCGGGGCAAGATGTGTATTATATGCCCAAAAATTTTGGCGATGCGTCTAATTACGGGCTGGAGGCTGATGTGATAAAATATTTCGGCTGGCTGGGCGTGAAGGTCAATTACACTTTTACGCACTCTGCCATCACCACCGAAAAGGCGGAGTTGGTTGCCAACCCCAATCGCGATGCGGAAACAAACACGATTATCATCAACGTAAATCAAACTCGCCCGCTCTACGGACAGGCGGCGCACGTGGTTAATGCGGCACTGCTTTTCAGAGATGCCAAAAGGGGCTGGGACGCGCAAATTGCTTATTCCTACACAAGCAACCGGCTGGCTGCCGTGTCGCATTATTTAGACCAAGATTTGTGGCAAGCGGGTTATTCGCGGGTTGATGTTTCCATAGAAAAATCTTTCAAAATGGGGCTTGCCGTTTTTGCCAAAGCCTCTAACTTGCTGGACACACCGATGATACAATACGTTCACGCCAACAAAAGCGACAACGCGCAGGCAGGCATTGAGAGAAAAAACGGCGGGCGAGTGGACAGAAAAGAATATTACGGACAAAATATTTTGATTGGGGTGAAATTTAAATTGTAGGGGCAAGCCAACGGAAGTCTCGGGCAAAGTAGCAAACATTACATTAAAGACAAAATAATTACCAAATAAACATTTTTATTATTCACTAAAAAACAAAAAAAACTATGAACGTAAAAAGATTTCTAATCCCGGTAGCGGCAGCATTATGCGCCCTTTTCACCGGTTGCAAAGACAACGACAGCGACAAATCGCTGCAAGGCATCACAATGGAAGCATCTGTGAGGCTCAAACCGGACGAAACAAAACAACTGTCCGTAACCTTCTTCCCAAGCGAGGCGGCTGACAAAACATTGAAATGGACTTCTTCCAAACCCGAAATCGCCACAGTGAGCACAGACGGTCTTGTAACCGCCCTCAACGAAGGCAGCGCGGTGATTACCGCCACATCAACAGCCGATGCCTCTATCAAAGCCACTTGCGATGTAACGGTTTCCGCCGAAACCATCACCGACCTCGCGGGCGAAATACAAGGCACTTGGGAAAAAGGCAGCAACATTTATGTAAGCGGACAAATCCGCGTTCCCGAAGGCAAAACACTGACCATTGAAGAAGGCGTAACCGTTATTTTCAGTAACAGCGGCGTGGGCGAAAGCCACACAGCCATCGAACTTATTGTTGACGGAAAACTATATTGCAAAGGCACCGCCGCCAAGCCCGTTACCTTCACCGTTTCCGAAAGCCAACGCTCAAACGGCAATCAATGGCAAAAACACTGGGGCGGCATCGTCTGCGGCGCAAAATGTCCCGAAGCGGTTTTCGACCACGTGATAATCGAATACACCGGCAACCAGTGTATCGCCGAATCGCCTTCGGTCATTGACGGATACTACACCGCAGGCGGCGACTTCACACCCGCCATCACCACAAACAACGTCAATGGCAACTATGTAGTTCAAAACAGCACAATCCGTTTCACCGGCGAGTCCGATGCACTCTATTTTATGGGCGGAAATGCCATCATTGCAAACAACACCTTCTACTCCGTAGGCGAAACCGGCGCAGAAGCCATCAATATGAAAGCCGGCGTTAAAATAGACGCCGCATTCAACCTCATCTTCTCGCCAAACACCAACGGCTTTAAACTCTCCTCCTCAGGACAAAACGCCGAACGCCAACAAGCATTGGTACGCGCATACAACAACACCGTTGTCAATGCCGGCTGGCGCAGAACGAGCATAAAAGGCGGCTCCATCTTTGTAGAAAAAAATGCACTCGTATCCGTGTTCAACAATCTGATGGTAAATTGCAAATTTATGGCAAAAACCCCAAAATGGGATACGCCCGATGCCTCAAACGGCGCAGACAACAACTCCGTTATCGACTATAACTTCTATGCATCAGGCTCGCAAACAAGCCCCTTTGCACAAGACAGTCCCGACTATCTGACAGCATTCCTTGGCTACACCGCTGCCGAAAAAGACTATTGGCACGCAGGGAAAAACAACACGCCCAAAATAGATGAACACAGCATCGTAAGCGCATCGGCAGGCGACTCCGCCACCGACCCCAAATTCCTGAACTTTGCCATCAACAGCGTTCCGCTCGAAGAAAGCGTGCTTGCCCCCTCGTGGGATTTCCACGTACAAGCCGCCTCGCCCGTGCTTAGCAACGCATACAGCAATTTCACAGGCGCATATACGCCCTACTTCGGCGCAAGCGGACTCACCATCGGCGGCACAAACTATAAAACACCCGCGCCTGCGGCACGCTTTGGCGCATTTGGAACAAATTAAAACAATAGAACAATGAAAAAAATAACAAGCATATTATTCTCGCTGCTGCTGTTTTCGTCAGCCTGTTCGGCACAAACGCCGCACTCCCTGCTGCCGAAACTCCCCGAAAACAACCTGAACATCGTTATCGCCAATGATATGGGAAAACGCGGCGAGTCCGAGCAGCAAAACATTGCCAACCTGATGGGCGAAGTAGTCGCCCAAAACAACATCGCCTTTTTGGCAATACCCGGCGACCCTATTCACGATAACGGCGTAAAAAGCGTTGATGACGAAGAATGGAACCTGAAAATCGAGAACATCTACACCGCCCCCTCGCTCTACACAATCCCCTGGTACGTTGTCCCCGGCAACCACGAATATCGCGGCAACGTGCAGGCAATCCTCGATTATTCCCAAAAAAGCGAGCGATGGAACGCCCCCGCACGCTATTTCACCATCACTCGCCCCATCGGCAACAGCGGCAAAGAATGCCTCTTTGTCTTCATAGACACCACGCCCCTGATAGACAAATACCGCAACGATTCCGAAAAATATCCCGAAGCCGCGCAGCAAGATATGAACGCGCAATTGGCGTGGATAGACAGCACCCTCAAAGCCTCCGATGCCCAATGGAAAATTGTGTTCGGTCATCACCCCGTCTTTGCCTACACCGAAAAAGAAGAATCCGAGCGCACAGATATGCAAAACCGCATAATGCCCCTGTTGGAAAAAAACAACGTGGCATTTTACATCGGCGGACATATCCACAGTTTCCAGCACATCAAACCGCAAGGCTCGCAGGTAAATTACGTGGTAAATTCCTCCGCCTCAAAATCGCGGGAAGTGAAACCCATCGCAGGCACCGTCTTTTGCAATCCCGACCCGGGCTTTTCCGTTCTCTCCCTTTCTGCGGATAAGATAGATTTTTATATGGAAAACCACACCGGACAAGTGATTTATCATTACAGATAAAAACATCAGGCTGTTCCCCTGCCCCGCCGTATTCAGATTATTTGCAACATTTCCAAAGTCTTTTTTACAGGCTTTGGGAATGTTTCTTTTTGTATATTTTGCTGTTTGGGGATAATGTTGTATTTTTGCCCCGTTCAAAAAAACAAGATAAAAATGACTTACAATTTTGACGAAATAATAGACCGGCACGGCTTTTCGAGTTATAAAACCGACCTTGCCGAAAAAGTTTTTGGTACAAGCAATTTGCTGCCATTGTGGGTGGCGGATATGGATTTCCGCACGCCCGATTTTGCTATGAATGCCATCAACGAGCGTTGCAAGCACGAAATAATGGGCTACACCATTCGCGACCGAGATTTTTTCGCGACCGCCATCACGTGGCTCCAAACCAAACATCAGTGGGAAATCAATGCCGATTGGATTGATTTCATTGCGGGCGTGCTGCCTGCCATCGCTTTGGCGATTAATACCTACACCAAAGAGGGCGATGCCGTTTTGGTACAAACGCCTGTCTATCCGCCCTTTATGATGTTTCCGCGACACAACAACCGAAAACTGATTTGCAATGAACTGCTGCTGCGCAACGGTCAGTACGAAATAGATTTTGAACTGTTCGAGCGGCAAATTCGCGAAAATGCCGTAAAAATGTTTATCCTTTGCAGCCCGCACAATCCGGGTGGGCGCGTGTGGCGTTTAGACGAGTTGCAGCGGATTGACGACATTTGCCGAAAATACGGTGTCCTTGTCATTTCAGACGAAATTCACGCCGATTTGGCACTGTACAATCACAAACACATTCCCTTTGCCTCCGTTTCGGACTCGGCACGCGAAAACAGCGTAACCTTTATGGCGCCGAGCAAAACCTTTAATATGCCCGGTTTGGCAAGTTCGTTTTACGTTATTCCCAACCACAATTTGCGGCGTGCCTTTGGCGGCTATATCGACAAATTGGACTGTCGGGGCGGCAATATTTTTGCCTACGTTGCCACGAAAGCCGTTTATACGCAGGGCGCGGAATGGCTCGCGCAACTTGTTGAATATTTACAGGGAAATATTGAATTTGTAGCCGATTTTCTGCAAGAAAACCTGCCGGCAATAAAGCCGATTATCCCGCAAGCCTCATTTCTGCTCTGGCTCGATTTCCGCGAATTGGGCTTAAAAGACGATGAATTACAGGCATTCTTGGTCAAAAAAGCCAAAATCGGACTGAACGCAGGCACAACCTTCGGACCCGGCGGCAGCGGTTTTGCACGGCTCAATGTGGCTACGCCGCGCAGCGTGTTGGAAGAGGCGATGGCGCGGTTGAAAAAGTCTTTTTGACCGCAAATGACGCAAAAAACGCAAATTTTCGCAAAATATATTTTACCGATAATCAATAAAATATGCTTTGCGAAAATTTGCGTTTTTTGCGTCATTTGCGCTTCCTCAACCATTGATTTTCTCATTTGCCATTTCCTCAATTTTTCGCTTGCGGATAATGGAAAAGATTATCGAAACGGTCAGCAGCAGAACAATAACCCCCAAAGAAGCATAGTTTGAAATATGGAAATGCCAGCCCAATTCATCTGCTAATTCATTAACGCACATCTTGATGCCGATAAAGGATAAAATGCCCGCCAAGGCATATTTGAGGTAATGAAAGTACTTCATTATCCCGCTCAACGCAAAATAGAGCGAGCGCAAACCCATTATGGCAAAAATGTTGGAAGTGAAGACTATGAACGTATCTTTGGACACGGACAGCACCGCCGGAATGGAATCAACCGCAAAAATCAGGTCGGAAACTTCGATAAACAGCAATGTAATGAAAAACGTTGTGGCATAAAGTTTCCCATCTCTACGGAGAAAAAAGTGCGCTTGGGGATTGTCGTCCGTAACCGGCATAATCTTTTTGAAAAGACGGATAACAATGTTGTTGTCGGGATTGAAATTGTTGTCGTCTTCCTTTTCAAACAGCATTTTAACGCCCGTGTAGATAAGGAATGCGCCGAAAATATACATTATCCACGCAAACTTGGTGATAAGTGCCACGCCCGCAAAAATGAAAACTGCCCGCATAATGAGCGCACCGAAAATGCCCCAAAACAGGATTTTGTGCTGATAGCGCGGCGCGATATTGAAGTAGCCGAAAATCATAATGAACACAAAAAGATTATCCACGCTCAACGATTTTTCGAGCACATACGCCGTAAAAAATTCCACCGCTTTTTGATGGTCGATGGCAAAATACACGCCGACATTAAATAATAAGGCGAGCGAAATCCAAAAAGCACTCCAAAGAAGTGCGGGTTTCACACGCATTGCCTCGTCTTTTTTATGAAAAACGCCCAAATCGAGCATCAACATAATGAACACAAAAATTAAAAATCCAATCCAGTAAACAGGGCTTTCTTCCATAATGTTAAGTATTAATTTGGGCGCAAATGTACGAAAAAAATAAACTCGTTTCAAAAAAATAATTACAAAAATGCGAAGAATTTATTTCAAAAATGTTTTTTAACAGGGAAATTTGTTTTACCTTTGCCCTGCAAAAATCAAGAAAAAACTTTGGTTATGAAATTAAATGCTATTTTCAACAAATTTATTCCGAAAGGAGATAAATTTTATCCCATTTTATGGGAAATGTCCGAAAATATTTTGGCTTGTTCGGACTTGTTTATTGAACTCACCCGCACGCAGGACAAAGAAGCGCGAAAGGCTGTGTATAAGCAGATAAAGGCTTTGGAAACCAAAGGCGACGGCATTCTCGCGCACCTTTTTGACGAGTTGAACAACACCTTCATCACGCCGTTCGACCGCGAAGACCTCAACGCTTTGGGCGAACAACTCGACAATGTGCTGGACAATATGAACAGCGCAGCCAAACGAGTGATTATGTATCAGCCCGAAAAACTGCCCGAACAGTCGGTGAAACTGGCAGAAATCCTCAAAGAGGGCTGCAAACTCATTCAAAAAGCCGCCGAAGAACTTGCTACAATGAAGAAAAATCCGAAAGCGGCAAAAAACATCTGCAAAGAGTTGCATCGACTTGAAAACCAGGCAGACGACATCTACGAACACTTCATTACCGATATTTTTGAGCAAGAAAAGAATGCTATTGAACTCATCAAAATCAAAGAAATAATGCAAGAAATAGAACGCGCTACCGACAGAGCCGACAGCGTGGGAAAAATCATCAAAACAATTATCGTAAAATACGCATAAAAAAATGACTTTACTCATTATCGTTATACTTCTCGCCCTCGTTTTTGACTATATAAACGGTTTTCACGATGCCGCAAATTCGATAGCGACAATAGTTTCCACCAAAGTGCTGACGCCGTTTTGGGCAGTGATGTGGGCAGCCGCATTCAATTTTATTGCGTTCTTCATTTCCAAATACGTCATCGGGGAATTTGGCATTGCCAACACGGTGTCGAAAGTGGTTCTTGAGCAATTTATAACCTTGCCGGTTATCCTTTCGGGGTTATTGGCTGCCATTTCGTGGAACTTGCTGACGTGGTGGTTTGGCATTCCGTCTTCGTCTTCGCATACGCTCATTGGCGGTTTTGCGGGCGCGGCACTTACGGGAACGTTTTTTAATATGGACGCTATCCGCTGGTTTGGCGCAAAAGGAGTTATTGAAATTGCATCGTTTATCGTTCTTGCGCCGCTCATTGGTATGGTTATTGCGATAGGGCTGACGACTCTTGTGTTCTGGATTTGCCGAAAAGCCAACCCGCACAAGTGCAACAAATGGTTTAAACGCCTGCAACTTGTGTCGTCAGGCTTGTTCAGCCTCGGACACGGTATGAACGACTCGCAAAAAGTGATGGGCATCATTGCCGCAGCGTTGTTTGCGCACGGCAGCATTCAGAATATTACGGAGATTCCCACGTGGGTGCCGCTTTGCTGTTTCTCGGTAATTGCGCTCGGTACGCTGTCCGGCGGTTGGCGCATCATCAAAACGATGGGGTCGCGCATCACCAAAGTAACGCCCCTCGAAGGCGTTGTAGCCGAAACGGCAGGCGCGATAACGCTGTTTTTAACGGAACTTCTGCGGATACCTGTCAGCACCACGCATACCATTACCGGCGCGATTGTCGGGGTTGGCGCGGTGAAACGTCTGTCCGCCGTTCGCTGGGGCGTAACGCTTAATTTGGTTTGGGCGTGGGTGCTTACCATTCCTGTCAGTGCGCTGCTGGCGGCGGGATATTATTGTTTGGTTAGTTTTATTTTGTAAGATAATGCGAATTACGCATAAATAAATGAATAATTGAATAAATGAATAAATGAATGGCTGACGCAATTTTAATTTGTTGCATCAGCCATTCATTTATTCAATTATTCAATTATTCAATTATTCATTTATTTATTTATCCCGCCAACGCGGATTTGTAATTAGGAGTGTTCGGAAGATTATTTTTAGGCACAGAGTGCCGCAAATATTTGTAGCATAATAGTTTTAATTTTTTGTCAGAGGTGCAGCTCACCGTAATCAGTTTCAATATTACGGTGCGCTGCACCTTAATAGACTAATCATTTTATCATTTACTACAAATATTTACGGCACTCTGTGCCTAAAAATAATTTTCCGAACACTCGTAATTACAAATCCGCACCGGCGAGGGGCTTTGAAATCCTTAAAATTCCGTTGATTTTTATTTCTTCGCAAATTTCGCTGATTTATTTCCAATTTTTACAATGTAAACGCCGCTTGACAAATTGGAAACATTGATTGTTTCATTCGGGCGTATGCAATACGCCCCTGCGGAACGCCCTGCAATATCGTAAATTCGCAAGTCGTTCAGAAATTCCATTTTTTCAAAAAATGGAATTTCTACGTGCAACTCGTCGCCCGAAATGTAAATCTGCAATTTTCCGCTTGCGGCGGCTGCAATGCCCGTAGGTATTTCCACTCCCACCGACTTATTTACCGACAAATTATAAATCGTAGAATCTGTAATACTCCACTGTTCAATCTCTATTCTTGTCAATTTCCCGCCAATATATTGATACTCGTACCTGATACCAATGTATTCTTCCGAATGTGTAACGGTTTTGCTGTTTTCCAGAAACTGCAAATACGCTACGCTGTCAATATTCAAAATACTTTGTCCGTTTGCGTCAGTGCCTGCGTAGGTGGCAAGCACAGTTCCCGTTACGCTGTCGGTAATTGCCAGCGTACCGCCCGCGCAAATCTGCGTGTTGTTGGCAATATCCAAAATCTTTGTCCAGTCAACAGGCATTTGAAACCCAAAATTTTCTGCGCCGCCGTAATACCAGCCCACATTTTGAAGTGTCGCCGGATTGTTCCAGTCCTGCGGCATTTGTCCTTCGGAATTATTAGGCACATAGTTATTTGTATTTAAAATTTCCCCATATAATGGTGGGGTGTATTCTTCGCGCCTAACGGAATAACTGAATTTCTGTTCGCCTGTTTGCCCTGTGGGTTGCCCTGCAATGTCGCCGTAGAAGGAATGAATCGACATATTGTACTCTGTGTAGTATGTGTGCTGAATGGCAATCAAATCAGCGGCGTTGGCGTTTCCGATTGCCAGAAGGCAGGCAATGGTGGCGAGCAGGGGCGCGATTAAGCGCACCCCTACGTTGTTCGTTGCAGCGGCGGGACTATGCTTAACGCGGTTGCTGTCCGGTAAAAAGTTGTACTTTTTCATATTATAATAAATTAAAAAGGTTATAAAAATCCAAAGTAAAAGGACTGCCCTGTCTGGTGCAAGGCGGATACCTTCTTTTTTTCACGGTCAAAAGTATGGATATTTTATTGTTTGTGCAAATTTTTTTGATAGAAAATTTAAAGATGTGGTGTTTTTTTGTATTCTCTCTTTCCTACATCTTGCTCAACAACAATTTCACCAGCGGCTCATTTTCGGTAGCCACTGCCATATCCATAGCCGTTTCGCCTTTGTTGTTGGCTACGGCGGCATCGGCATCAAAATCCAAGAGCAATTCGCAAAAGGCTTTGGTGGTGTTTTTTGAACGGTTTTTGAAAGTATAATGCAACGCCGTGTTGCCCTCCGTGTCGCGGGCATTGACTTCTACGCCTGCTTCGAGGATACTCAACAGGGTGTTTTCTATTTCCTCCCGGTCTTTCGTGCAGGCGAGCATCAGCGGAGTTTGTCCCGCGTGGTTGCTCAGGTTGAAATCGGCGCGGTAGCACATCGCTTCTTCATTGGCAACTACTTCGAGGTCGAAGTGATACAAATGGGTTTCTGCCGCATATTTCAGCGCGTAGATAACGAGCGTGTCGGCATCGTCATTGACGGTGTCGTTGATGTTGTAACCCGCATCAATAAAGGCTTTGATGATTTGTTCCACACGTTTTTCCTTTTGTACGGTTTGCATTGACACCTTGCACCCGCGCGTACTCAACAGCCACGTGATGGGGGCTTTACCTTCGCTGTTTTTGTAGCCGGGCGTTGCGCCGTTTTGCAAAAGCAGTTTTACCGCCTCCACGCTGATACAATCGCAAGCCACTGCAAGCGGCGTGCAGCCGAGGTAATTGCGGCTGTCGTCAGTCGGCTCGCCGTCAAGCAGGGCGTTGGGGTCGGCACCGTTTTTCAGCAGGGCGGCGATTGCCTCCAAATCGTCTTTGATAACGGCTTGGTGCAAGTTCATACCGCCGATTGCGGCGTTGCCACTTTCCACGTCTTCGCCATTGAGGTAAGCAGCCATTTTCTTGGCACCGGACTCAACGGCATTTTCCAACGCCGTGCGCCCGTACTGGTTTTTCTCGTCTTTATCCACGCCGCTTTCTACCAATGTTTTGACTGTCAGGAAATAATATTCTATTTTTTTGTGAATTGCCTGCAATTCTTCATTGCATTCCTGCACTCTTTTTTGGGCAGATTTTATCCACGACTCACCCAAATTTGCCGCTTTTACCAACTCTTCACCGGCTTTTCTAACTCTGTCTTCGGTATATTGAAGACTGCTTATCGGATGCTTCACATAATCAGCAGCAATGTGAATGGCTGTGTTTCCATCGCGGTCGGTCATTGTGAGTTTGGCACCGTGTTCTGCCAACGTAGCAATAAATGGATAATTGCCTGTTTCTGCCGCGTAGTGATAACAGCACATATAGCGGTTGTCGTCTTTGCGCAACACGCTGACGCGCTGTTCGAGCAAAAATGCTACACTTGCTTTTATGTCTTCGTCGCTCGGCAGGTGATACCGCGCCTCGTCTAACTTTGCCACAATGTGCAAGAGCGTATGTTTGTATTCGTCTTGTAGTAGCGGGTCAATGCCTGCCTCCACAAGCAAGCGCAGGGCGCGGACATCGGCAAAGTTTGCCGCAAGCGTAATCAGTTCTACGCCGTAATCGTTGCCGTTTTCGGCAAGGGCGGTTTGGCAGGCGTTCAAAATGTCCTCTTTCGGGTCATTTTGTTCGTACATTCTTTTGATTTCGTAGGTTTGCATACTGTTTTGATTATTTCCAAGCCACCTGTTGCCAGGGACTGTTTGATTTCTTTATCAAATCTTCGGCAAGCGAATCCATACCATCGTTGGCAGCAGTGCCGTTCCAGAGGAAACGCCCGATGATGTAACTGTTGGCGATTTCCGCCCACGAACTGAACTTGCGTTGCGCCAATGCGTAAGCGGCATCAATGTATTTCCATGCTTCATCTTCCGTGATGTATTTGGCATCGCAGCAAAGGCGGGCAATGAAAATCAAACGCCCTGCGTCCCAACCTTCAACGCCTAATTTCTCAATATCATCGGCGTGATTAATGATTTTCAATTCTTTAAGTTGACTGATGGACTCTTTCAAATTACAGGTTTGCGAGTAGGCTTTTTCGGCATCTTCCTGCGTGGTCATTGCCTCAATGATAATGGCTTTTATTGCTTCGTCGGAACCGGCTTGCGCTGCTTTCCAAACCGTTGGAAAATAATAGGCAAAACCTTTATCACGCAGATAATCAAGCGTTTCAACGGCAGTATCCCTGCCATTGATGTCCCACCATTCGCCCAGAATAGTGTAGAGTTTATTGCCGATGTCTGCTTTCAGCGTGTTGAGGAATGCGCCTTGCTGGTAGGCGTAAAGCGCGCCGGTGAGAATTTTCTTCGACTCAAGTGTGGTAACATCGCCGCCGGTACGAAACCCGCCGGTGAAAACACGGACAATGGAGAGGAACGTGCTTTTGTTCCGGTATGCCCACGAGCCGACAAAAACGACCATAAATACACCGCAAATAAGCCAGATGTAGCGATGCGTTTTTGCGTTTTGCGCGTCATATTCCGCTTGTTGCTGTTGGCGTACGAGTTCCAGACTGTCGTATTTTGCCTCTTCAATTTTTCGTTCTTCCGCCTGTCGGGCTTTCAATTCGGCTTGTTCGCGCATCGCTTTTTCAACCTGCGTTTCTGCCGTTGCTACACTCGGCACTGCCACGCTGAGGGCAATGCCTAACATTACTGTTGTTAAAATCTTTTTCATACAATTGTTTTTTTAAGTTGATTTGTTTTTTTAAAGTTGAAATTATTTTTATTAATACCTTTTCCAAAGTCCTGAAACTTTGGAAAAGGCAAAAATCACATTATTTCGTATAATACTTGGGCGGTATTAAGCGAATTTCTCTGGGCGGCTTGGCAAGCAGGAAAGGTATAATCCGGTTGTGCGGAATACAGTCAAACGGCAATTTGCCTGTCTCAAAATTCAACACGTAGGTCGAACACCACGCCTCTGCGCCTTCGCTCAAACTTGCGCCGAGCGGGAAACAAAAATGACTGTGTACGTCCCGCAAGCCTCCGATTATCTTCCGGCAATCTTCGGGAACGACTTTGAGCCGTTTTGCTTCCATAAAATGGGCGATAATCGTGTTTTTCTCCAAGTCAAACAGACCGGATATTTTATCCCATATACTTTTCGGTTGATTTTCCACGCTTTCTTTCATTTCCGAAATGCGGTTGGCAATTTTGGCAAGCCACTCAATATCGTAGCGGTGCGCATCGTCGAGGGCATACAAAAATACAATGCCGACACGACCGGGGGTTTTGCACGGTTTGAACAACGAACCGTGCGCCTGCACTACCCTACCATACACCAACGGCGCAAGTTCCAATGTCGCCTTTTCCTTGTCCGAAAAGCCATTGAATTTGACTACATCCGTCAAAAACGGGTCTTCGGCACTTCGTGTTTTTTTGTAAGCGTCCAGCTTGTCCAATGCGATGGCATCGACAAGTTCCTGCTCCTGTTTTTTACGTTCTTCGTACTGTATGCGGTATTCCGACATATCCATACCTTGACGTTCGTACTCCTCAATTTGTGCGAGGGTCAAATTTTGCGCCCATTGTTGTTGCGCTTTTTTGTTTAATGAATCTAATAATCCCATAATAATTTAATTTTTAATAGAGTAAAACAGTATTGTTATTTGCGGTTAGTTAATTTACAGTTCATTTTGCTACAGATATTTCGACAACCGTCAATTTAAAGGTGTAATCGTTGGGGTCGCCTGTTGCCTTTTTGCGTTCTTCGGCTGCTTTTTTGGCATCTTCTGCGCGTTGGGCAGCTGTTTTTACTCCGTGAATCTGCATTTCGGGTTTGTCGGTTTCATCAACAACCGTTTCTTTTTCCCAATCTTTGCGGGTATATTTTACCTTTGCTTTAAAAGCGAATTTGGTATTGACACCATACTTTTGTCCATTTGAATCATAAATTTCAACATCTCCAAGTTGGAATTTTTCGGGCAAGTACAAACAGTTGGGGCTTTGTCCGAAATTGATATCTGCACCGGCAAAAGCATCTTGCTTTTGTTGCCAGTTTGAATTTACCAAACCAACGGTCATTTGGTTGTTCATTATCAATGCTCCGCCGCCTCTGCCGGAGGCAATCGCGACATAACCGACAAGTTGTACTTCCTGTCCGTCCAAATCATAACTCGAATTGAGTTGTTTCACTACTTGCTTTGTTGCGTTGTCGCCGCCGCAAGACACTAAAATTGCCGATAAAATCAGCATTACCGAAAGGATTGCTTTTTTGTTCATTTCTTTTTATTTTTTTAATTATACATTAAATTCGGATTGTAATTTTTTAATTAACGACTCCATTTATAAGACGATTTCTTTTTTCGTCTCCACGCCTTTGTCCAATCTCAATTCTTTGAGAATAGTGCGTGCGGTTTCTATGTTGTCGTAAAGGTCATAAACGGCGTTGTCCGTGTTGCCGCCCAGCGTTAAAAATCCTTCGGGCATTGACACGGCAAAATAGAACTGGTCGCCGCTGAACGAGAGCATTATATCGCGGTTGTATTTGCGACGCAACTCGGTCATTCGCAGCATCATAGCCGGTGTAAGAACGTATCGCGCCGTGATTTCGTCTGTGGCATACACGGCAAAATAGCGTTCAAATTCAGGGTCTTCAAGTTGTACCAGTTTGCAGTCGCCGGTGCTTTTGAGCGATTGCAGCGAACGGGCGAGGTAGTCGAGGTGCTGCTCCAAGTGGTCGGGAAAAATTACGATGCTGCCGTTGATAGCCTTTGCCAATTTCGCATTGGCAAACAGTCCGCGAAAATCGCTTGTTACGTTTTCAACTCGTTTTGCAAATGCGCCGCCAAACATCACTTTGAACAAGGTAAGATAACTGCTGACGGTTGACTGCGAAGCGGTTTTGTGCACCGTCAAATCCTGAATGTTCAGCCGGTGTCCGTTGAGTTCAAACACGATATTGCCGAAAATGTAGCCCGACAGTTCGTTGCGCCTCGCAATGCCGTCGAAGAAACGGCTGCCGTAAATTTGCAACAGCAATGCCTCTTTTCCTTCCAAATAACATTTGGCATCGGGAAACATCTGTTTGATGATGCGCCGCACGGCGTTTTGTTCGTCTGTCGTAAATTTTTTGTAGAAATAGCCCAGCCCCATACTACCGAGCGTTATCAGCGCAAAAAGCGGAATGATGACGACCAGCATTTTGTTTGCTTCCCAAAATGTGGGATTGGGGTTTGCCTCATAGTCGTGCATAAACGGCGAGCCGCCGCCCGAAAAAATCAAGCCGTTGAGCGCAAAAATGCCGATAAACCAAATGGCTGCGCCGCCATAACAAAGCAGTTGGCTGATTTTCACTATTCTGCGGTTACGTTCTGCTCTTGTAAGCGTAGAATGTAGTTCTTGTTGTAATTGTTGGGTGTTCATATTCTTTTAATTTTTAAACAACGCCTTCACATCAACATTCGCCTTTTCGCTTTCGGGAATAGTTATCAGTTCATACGGCTGATAATTCTTTATTGAAGCGATGATGTTCGAGGGAAACATTTGCACATAATTGTTGAAATCGACCGCTGCCGCATTGAAGGTGCGCCGCGCTGCCTGCAAATTGTACTCCATATCTTCGATGGACTCTTCGAGGCGCAGGAATTGCTTGTCGGCTTTCAGTTCGGGGTAGTTTTCCACTGCTACTTTGATGTCGGCAAGTTTTTTGGACAGTTCCGAGCCGAGTTGCATTTGCTCGTATTTGTTGTCTGTTTGCTGCATCTGAGCGCGCAGTTCGGCAATTTTAGTGAGCGTGCTGTTTTCGTGCCCCACATAGTTTTGCACGGCAGCCACCAGATTCGGAATCATATCGTTCCGCTGTTTGAGCATCACGTCAATGCTGCTTTCGGTTTGTTTCACACGGTTGTTTTTGGCAATGAACTTGTTGTAAGTTACAATAAACCAAAGCAATAGAATAACGGCTATTGCTGCAATGATAATTAATGTTGTGTTCATTTTTCTTATTTTTAAGGGTTTTGTAATTTTTGTTTATTTTTGTCTGAACTGTGTACTTCGGCTACGCTCAGTATAAAATTTTAATTTTCCACTCCCGCCATAATCAACTGTTCCACAATTTCGGTATAACCCGCCTCCGAAGCATACGCCAAAGCCGATTTTTGTTGCAAATCCACACAATTCACATCGGCGGATTTTTCGATAAGCAGAGCCGTAAAATCGTTGTGTCCGCCGCGTGCCGCCTGAATCAGTGCGGTTTCGCCCAACTCGTTTTTGGCGTTTATCTCTGCGCCTTTTTCGAGCAGGGCTTTGGCAATGAAACGATTGTCGTACATTGCCGCAAAATGCAGCGGTGCGTTGCCGTTAAGCAGTTTGAGATTGACGTTTGCGCCCGCCGCGAGCAGGATTTCCGCAACGGCAAGATTGTTGCCTGTGGTGGCAATCACGAGTGCCGTTTCGCCGTTGGCGTTCAGCGCGTCAATGTCGGCAATCGACTGTTTTACAAGCACGTTCAGCACTTCGGTTTGTCCGTTGTGGGCGGCTTGGTGAATGGGTGTGTTGCCGAAATTGTCTTTTGTGCTTTCCGTGCCTTCGGTCAGCACGGCGATAGTGTCGCGCAAGCCGTTGGCAGTGGCGTAGTCGAGAGCCGTGTGCCCGTTGTTGTCCTTCACGGTCTTGTCAGCGCCGAGCGAGAGCAGGAATTTGGTAACTTCGGTTTTGCCTTCCGCGAGGGTGTACATCAGCGGCGTTTTGCCCTCTTTGTCGGTGGCATTCACATCTGCGCCACCGTCTGCCAGCAGTTTGATGATTTCTTTGTTGCCCGAGCGCGACACGCTGTGCAGTGGCGTTTGGCTGTTGTTGTTCGCCTGATTAACATCGGCATCTTGTTTCAACAAAATCAGGACAATGTCGCGTGCGCCTTTTTCGGCGGCGTAAAACAGCGGCGTATTGCCCATTGCATCGCGTTTATTCACATTGATGCCGCCTTTTTTCAAGAACGCCTCAATCACGCCTTTTTGCCCGTTTTTACAGGCATTTAGAAATAAATTATCCAAGTCCATAAAGTATTTATTTTTTGGTTTAATATTATTGAAATTTAAAACTTCAAAGATATGCCTTTTTTTTATAACCGAAACATTTTTAACATAAAAATAAAATGTTATACAACATAAAAATAAAAAGATTGTCCGGAAAATAGGCAATCTTTTTGTTTTCAGTATTTTAAACTTTCTCAATTTATGTTTGAAAAACGCTTATTCGCAAGTGTATCGGCAATGCGTTGAGCGGTCTGCACATCGCCCATTTGCACGCAAATATCATACAGCAAGCGGTTGGCACGCAGCAAAACGAGTTCGGGGCAAAGCGTCAGACTTGCGGACAACAGCGGATTTAGGTAATTCGTCGATTGCGCCTCTGTTTCAAGCAACTGATTGATGGCTGTATTTCGCTGAATGTAAGACTGAATTTTGATGTTTCTGATGCAAAGTTCGATATTTGCTTTTGCCTGCGAAAAATCTTTTGCAAAGAAATAACACAATGCCGTATTGTATTGAATGACAGCATTTTCTTTCTCTTGTTGCGAAAGCCAAAAGAACAGGGCATCAACGTATTGCTCATTTTTCATCAACAGGTATCCAAGCGAAAACTCAGCTTTTGTTTCTGTTTGGATATTTCTTTGGGTGGTCATTAAAGGTTGCATATCATTTTTTTTGCAAAGTTAATGCTTTTTTTTATTTTAGAACGCAAATGACAAAAAAAAACGCAAATTTACACAAATGTTTTTTTACATCTGCATAAATTTGCGAAATTTGCGGTCTAAAAAATCAGAGTAATTCCGTACTCCGTTTTACGAAATCGCTCAATGCCTCGCCTTTCAGCATATTGTTGGCAAGCAACGCCAAATCAATGAGTTGGCGCACAAATTTCGGATTGCGGTCGCCGTTCAAAACTTTTTCGACAAGCGGGTGCGCGGTGTTGATAACCAGATTGTACGAGTCGGGCATTTCGCCGTAGAAACTCATCATTCCGCCCTGCATAGCCGACATTTCTTTCATTCGGCGCATAAATTCGTTTTGCGTAATGATGATGGGCTGCGCATCGCTCATCGCCTCAAAAGTTACTGCAAATTCCGTTTTTTCCACCTTTGGCAACTGCTCTTTGAAAAGCGCGGTCAATTCTTCCTGCTGCTCTTTTGTCAGTTTGCTTTCCGCGTCATCGTTTTTGCGGATAATTTTCTCAATCACATCGCTATCCACGCGCACAAAACGCGATTTTTCAAACTTCTGTTCCAACTGGCTTACCACGTGAATATCCAACTGTCCGTCCATCAACAACACATCGTAGCCTTTCGCTTTGGCACGTTCAATGTAGGCAAATTGTTCTTCGGCGTGATTGGCATAGAGGTAAACCAGGTTACCGTCTTTGTCCGTTTGTTCGCTCTGTATCAGAGTTTTATACTCCTCAAACGTAAAATATTTGCCATCAACATTTTTAAATAAGGCAAATTTTTCGGCGCGTTCATAAAATTTCTCATCGCTGAGCATTCCGTACTGAATAAAAATTTTCAAATTATCCCATTTTTCCTCAAATTTGGCACGGTCTTCTTTGAAAATTTCAAACAATCTATCAGCCACTTTTTTAGTGATATAGCCCGAAATTTTCTTTACATTACTGTCGCTTTGCAGGTACGAGCGGCTCACATTCAGCGGAATATCCGGCGAGTCAATTACGCCGTGCAAAAGTGTCAAATATTCCGGCACGATGCCCTCAACAGAGTCGGTTACAAACACCTGATTACTATACAGTTGTATCTTATTGCGCTGAACTTCAATGTTATTTTTGATTTTGGGGAAGTACAGCACGCCGGTCAAATTGAAAGGATAATCGACATTCAAATGAATATGAAAAAGCGGCGGCTCGCTGAACGGATAGAGGTCGTTGTAAAATTTGTCGTAATCCTCGTCTTTCAAATCGGCGGGCTTTTTTGTCCAAAGCGGCTGCGGGTCGTTGATGATGTTATCTTCTTCTGTTTCAACCGATTTCCCGTCTTTCCAATCTTTTTTCTTGCCGAAAACGATTTCGATGGGCAGAAATTTACAGTATTTTTTCAGCAAACTTTCGATTTTACTTTCTTCGAGAAAATCCTTATTTTCATCGTCAATGTAGAGAACAATGTCTGTTCCTCTGTCGGCTTTTGTGATGTCCAAAACCTCAAATTCGGGATTTCCCTCGCAACTCCATTGAATTGCCTGTGCGCCCTCACGGCAAGATAAAGTTCTGATTTCCACCTTTTTGGAAACCATAAAAGTGGAATAAAATCCCAAGCCGAAATGCCCGATAATCGCCTGCGCATTGTCTTTGTACTTATTCACAAACTCTTCCGCGCCCGAAAAAGCGATTTGGTTGATGTACTTGTCGATTTCTTCGGCGGTCATACCAATGCCTCGGTCGGAAACGGTCAAGGTGCCTGCCGTTTTGTCAATGGCGATGCGGATTTTCAGGTCGCCCAACTCGCCTTTGAACTCGCCAACGGAGGCAAGCGTTTTTAACTTTTGCGTGGCATCAACGGCGTTTGATACGATTTCACGCAGGAAAATTTCGTGGTCGCTGTACAGAAACTTTTTGATAATGGGGAAAATGTTGTCTGATGTTACCCCGATGTGTCCTTTTTGCATAACTTATTTAGTTTATAAAGTTTGAAAGTTTTTGCTGTTTTTTATGCAAAAAAAATGCCAAAGTGCTGTTACTGACATTTTGGCATAAAATTGTTATTTGTTGATAATTTTTCTACGTTCACACCATTGAGCATAGACACAACGGGTGGATTTATTTACTGAAAACCATCTGGATATTTTTCATAAAATGATGTAAAAAAAATATCAGGTAAAAAAGAATAAATCGCTGCAATTAATGGATAATTTGCCTTATAACACTTATTTTTATACACAATATGTCCTGTGCCTAAAATAAAATATGTTTCTTTTTTCCCTCCCCGCTTATATACTGTCAATATTGCTCTATAATCCTCAAACATATTAAGATTTATATTATTATCTTTTTCCAAATGTTTAAGTAAATTGTCAAAATTCGCCTCTTTAATATAATTAGTATTTGCCGTTTGAACGTAAAAACCTTCACGTTTTACGTCTTTTATACTACAATCTCTATAATATAACGACATAAAATTTAATGCGTAAATCTTCACTTTAACAGATTCATCTGATTGTGCATTTATTAATGTAAAGATTGAAACCATTATTAAAATGGAAAATGTTTTTTTCACTATTTATTCCTCCTTTTTTCTAACTTTTTTTGTCCTTTTTTCCCTACTGACGCAAGGTACTCCGCTCGCGCCGATTTGCAATCGGCGTGTTTTAATTTGCTAATATACTGCATTTATTTATATTTATTTTAATGTTTTACCGA